>DASCNA010000024.1:0-3698 GCA_036011305.1 Victivallales bacterium | reverse complement strand
TATTTTATGGCTCATGGGAAAATTATTATTTAAATATCGTAACATCCGTAAAAAAATAAAAATATTGAATAAACTTACACGTCATCGTTTAAGAAAAGATGATGATATTTTGACTGATAAGCAGAAGAAGGAAATATTCGAAATAAACGGTAAGGTAAAAAAACTTGATGTAAGTGATATTAAGAAAACTGAATCAGAATTGTCGAATCTAATTAATCGATATAAGAAAACCATTCCTAGAAAAAAATTTAAAATCATTCGGGAATATACAGAAATAATTGTTGTGGCACTCACTGTTGCTTTTGGTATTAGAGCATTATATGTTCAACCCTTTGAAATCCCTACAGGAAGCATGGAACCGACTCTTTTTGGAATTCATTATATTGAAAAGAATGTTGTCCCTGATATACCACAGCCACTTAACTTCTTATTGTTTTCTACTCAGAGAGCTAAAATTATAACTAGTAAAGCCGCATCATTTGAAGGTTTTTTTCCTACTTATAACAGATTTCTTCTTTTCCCATGGAGCGCATTTGATATAGGAGGTGTCAGGTATGATTTACCTGGAAAACTGCATAAAGCTGCCAATTATTGTTTTTTAAAATATAAACGCATGCCGTCATACTTTCCTGCTGATACTACTTTGTGTAATGGATGGCTATCCGAAGGAGATCATTTGTTTGTGAATAGATTGATATACCATTTTTCAGAACCGAAACGTGGAGATATTGTTGTTTTTACAACAAACGGTTTACACGAAGATGCTACAGGGCAACCATTATCAAAAATTGGTTTTTACTTTGTAAAACGGCTGGTAGGCATGCCTGGAGATTACATGAAAATAAAAAATAATATGCTTTATATAAAACCAAAAGGAAGCATCTTTTATAAACCTATCACTAGTTTTAATATTAAAGCATTTAATAGAATTTATTCATACAAAGGCGGATACCAGGGATATACTGCGGTAGGAAGATTAGCTGATGGAAAAGTAGTTCATGTGCCTCCTAATGACTATTTTATGATGGGAGACAACACTTACTGGAGTGATGACAGTAGATACTGGGGGTTTGTCCCTAGGCAGAATATAGTAGGGAAAGCCTTATTTATATTCTGGCCATTATCCAGACGCTGGGGATTTACTGATACAAAACCTCCTATAAATTGTCCTACAGTAGTTGAACCTAACGGCTATATAAAGGCTATGACTATGCAGTAGTTGCTTATGCAGTTCCAGAAGTTATGTGTAAATAGTATTGGCAGTTACCCGATTGCCGGTACTTGGCTGTGTGCTTTTAGATCGCTTTTTAGCTGATATGTTTAGTTTTTAATATTAAAATGCGCAAAAAATCGAAGTTTTTCTCTGCTTATTTTATGGATTATCATTCAAAGTAAAATCTTTTCTTGTATATATTGCATAATACAATAGTTTTCTGAATAAAAATGTTTACTCCATTTTTGTCAAAAACAAACCTTTCCATTTATTTGATAGGTTAGTTTAATTGCAATTAAAAAAAATAAAATAAAACCAGTTACTATCCGTCTGACAATTAGTAACGTTAAAATGGAGTAAATGTCAGATAAAATCTTAATTATTATATTTTATATAATAGAAAGAAGATGAAAGTTATGTGTAAGGATTTTATTAACAAGGAAACAGCAGAGAGTATGAAGTCTGCAAAGTTATTGTAAAGGCTTAGAGTAGATTCCAAGAAAGGTCTTTCAGAGATAGAAGTTTCCAGCCGGCAGAATGAATATGGGCTTAATGAAATTGCAGAAAAGAAACAGAGTGCCCTATTTAAATTTTTGAAAAACTTCTGGGGACCGATTCCAATAATGATCGAAGCTGCGGCAGTATTAAGTGCAGTATCAGCTGACTGGAATGATTTTTCAGTTATAGTTTTCCTGCTTTTAATGAATGCATTTATTGATTTTTTTCAGACAAGAAAAGCTGATAATGCTATTTCAGCTCTTAAAGCCAGTCTTGCAAGTAAATCAAAAGTCCTTAGAGATGGCATTTGGAATGAAATTGATGCTAAAGAACTTGTGCCTGGTGATATTATAAGAATCAGGCTTGGAGATATACTCCCAGCAGATATCAAACTGCTTGAAGGGGATTATATACTAATTGATGAAGCTGCTTTGACGGGTGAATCTCTGCCGGTTGAAAAACATGCTGGAGATGTTGCGTATTCAGGCGCAATAGCAAAGCAGGGGGAAATGAATGCGGTGGTTTATGGAACTGCATTAAATACTTTTTTTGGAAGAACAGCAAAATTAGTGGCTGGGGCAAAAACAAAAAGTCATTTTCAGGAAGCAGTAGTAAAAATCGGGCAGTACTTAATTGCTCTGAATTTTCTGCTGGTGGCAATAGTTATTCTTGATGCGATTTTTTTCGGCCCCCATGATATTAACTGGTGGAGAGAGGTAACGTTCTGTCTTGTTTTAACAGTAGCTGCAATACCGGTGGCTCTCCCTGCGGTGCTCAGCGTTACCATGGCTGTGGGGGCACAGGTGCTTTCTAAGCATAAAGCTATAATAAGTAAATTGGTAGCAATTGAAGAAATGGCCGGAATGGACATTCTCTGTTCTGATAAAACCGGTACTATCACAAAGAATAAACTTACAGTTAGAGGTTATGCCCCGCTGACAGGGTTTAGTAAGGATGATATTAAGCTTTACGGTACTTTGGCTGCAAAAGCTGAAAATAATGACCCGATCGATATGGCTATCATCTCTAAAGTTGAGGATAATGAAGAGCTAACCAAGCGAATTAAAGATTACGAACAACTTGATTTTAAACCCTTTGACCCTGTATCAAAAAGAACAGAAGGAGAGATAAAAACTGCAGACGGAGTTTTTAAAGTTACTAAAGGAGCTCCCCAGGTAGTTCTTGCTCTGGCTGAAAACAGAGATGAGATTAAAGATGAGATAACTGAAATAGTTGATGAAGCCGGAGAGAGAGGTTTTAGAACAATTGGCGTAGGAAAAACGAACTCAGAAGGAAAATGGGAGTATGTGGGGTTAATAGATCTGGAAGATCCTCCGCGTGATGATTCTGCAGAAACAATTAAAACTGCCCGTGAACTTGGTGTTGAAGTTAAGATGATAACAGGTGACCATGGAGCTATAGCCAAAGAAACATGTAAACAGGTTGGTATAGGTACGCATATTCTGGAAGCTAAAACTCTTGACAACCTGCCGGATAGAAAAGCCATAAAACTTGTAAAAGAGTCGAATGGCTTCAGTCAGGTTTTTCCTGAACATAAATATGATATTGTTGAACTTCTTCAGAAAGACGGTCATATTGTTGGTATGACAGGGGATGGTGTAAATGATGCTCCGGCTCTAAAAAAAGCTGATTGCGGAACTGCAGTTGAAGGTGCTACTGATGCTGCTAAATCCGCATCAGATATAGTTTTGACAGATCCGGGTCTATCTGTAATTATACAGGCTATTAAAGAATCAAGAAGAATTTTCCAGCGTATGCGCAGTTATGCTATTTACAGAATTGGTGAAACTATTGATGTTCTTTTTTTTACTGTTATTGCTATACTGATTTGGGGACGTTTTCCTGTTGCTCCACTTATGATTATCCTATTAGCTGTATTTAATGATTTCCCTATTATGGCGATTGCTACTGATAAAGTGAAATATTCTCTGCGGCCTGATAGATGGAATATGAGAAGAGTAATAGG
>DASCNA010000023.1:0-11704 GCA_036011305.1 Victivallales bacterium | reverse complement strand
TTTTTAATTTGTTAAACTAAATAAGTGTAAAGTTATAATAGGCTTCTTCAAGCAGCCTGCAGGCTGCTTGAAGAAGAACTGACAGCTATGGAAATATATTTAATATTACCTATGGAACTTATTCTAGTATTGACATTCTTCTCTGTAAACCATCATATCATCGCAGAAAATGCCATGCATGCGAATATAATCAAATTTAATTTCCCGTTGAATACATTCCAGATGTTTTTGGAAATCGGCACGGAGTGCCTCTGCCACCCTTCCTCCACCAATACATTTTTGCCAAAGTGGAGTAATTTTTTTTTGAGATTTGTTGTTCCATTGAACTTTTGTTACTGTCACTTATTTTTTCCGTTTATTTAGGCCTTTAAAAAAGAACTGTTCAGGGTGGTATGGATGCATCCAGAAATAATCATTGCTCCATGTCCCTTTTTTGGGAATATTATAAAGATGTTTATTGACAATAATAGGGTATGGAGCCATACCTACAGTACCTATGGAAAAAACATTTTTCATAAATATATTCCAGCTTTCAATGCCCAGTCTGTGCCTCTCTTTAGGATCAGTTTCACTTTCCAGCTTTCTTAACAGTTTAAACATTTTATTTATATAAGGAGGAGGTTTTTTCCCAGCCTTGCCGTCACTCACATAGTAGCTACCCCATAATACCCCCCAGGAAATTCGCGAGTCCGGAACCGGCGGTGACTGGTATAGAAGCCATTGGGGATCTGTTATGCCGCCGCCGTTCCAGTTTGTCATACTGAGTTTGTTTCCCTGACCTCTCTGAAACAGCAGGTTCCTTGATATATTTCTTGATCCTACATTCAGTCCTATTTTTTTGAAATAACCGGTTAAAAGTTCAGTCATAGGAGTTTTTTCGGGAGGCTCGCCGTTCCAGTATTCTATTGTAAATGAAATTTTATTTCCATATTCATCAAGTCTGTAACCATTTGCATCTTTGTTTTTCAAGCCTATTTCATCCAGTAGCTTATTTGCTTTTTCCGGATCGTATTCTGCATAATAATTTTCCCATCTTTTTTCGTAAAACTTGCTCGAAGGGAGGAGATAAAAAGCTCTCGGTGTCGCTTTCCCGAAGTATAGGAGATCATTTATTTCATTTCTGTTAATAGATAGTGAAACAGCCTGCCTGAATTTTAGATTATTGAAATATTTATGGAGCTGTTTATTTTTTATATTCATATTCATGTCATACTTGACTTCAGCCCCTTTATCTGTTTTCCACAGATATGTATTATAATCTCCGCTTTTTTCATATTTTTTATAAACCGGATAATCAGTGATTTGTGTCTGCCAGGCGGCAAAATCTACTTGACCTGAAATAATTTTACTCTGTATAGCCTCAACATCTCCAACTTCAATTGCGACAATTTTATCAATATAAGGCAGCTGATTTCCATCTTTATCAGTTTTCCAGTAATATGGATTTCTTTCCCATACAGTATATGACGGATGTTTTGATTTCAGAACATAAGGAATCAGAGTGGGGCAGGCTGGATTAACTGGTTTTATAGACCATCCTGCTTTATCATTATAGTAATCTTTTAGGGTATAGAAACCCTCTTTTTCAGCTCTTGCAAGCAATATCTTTTTTGATACATAATTTGGATTAAATTGTTTAAGATAATGTGCAGGACGCCACCATTTTCCCCAGTATCCCCACTGTTTAGCCAGGATATAATCAAATAGAGGGTAAGGTTTATCAAAATGAAATTTTAAAGTATAATCATCTATTTTTTCTAAAGTTGAATTTATAAACTGCTGTATAATTATTACAGGAACTATTTCAGTGTTATGAAGTTCATCTTTCCACCAGAAAAGAATATCATCTGCTGTAAAAGGATAGCCGTCAGACCATTTTATTCCTTTTCTGATATTCATAGTCATCTCTTTGAAATCTTCGGAATATTTCCATTTTTCTATGACATTAGGAGATAGAGTTCCGTTTAAATTAGCATTAATAGGTGTTTCAAAACCTATCATATGCAGATCATCTCCATAGCCGTCACCGCTGAGATCTTCAGTGGCTACGAAGGCAACACCTCCATACTGGCCTATCTCTTCATAAACTTTAACAACCAGCGGTTTTTTGGGTAATCTTTTGTCAATAGGAGGAAGTTTCCCTTGTTTTACTTTTTCCGTCAGCATAGGTGCTTCATGAAATATTCCTGCAGTTATGCATGTTGAAGCAAATATCATTATAAAAAATATAATCGTTTTTTTAAGCATAAATAAAAAACCTCATCCTTTATATTGGTTAATCATTTTTTTGCAGATTCGTAATTTGCAATTCTTATTTACAACTCCAGCCGAACTTGGTTACGATTTTGTATATGGATCAAGAGCATCTCTGAAACCGTCTCCGATAAAACTGAATGCTAAAACAACAATAATAACGCATACGCCCGGGAGCATTAACCACGGGTTCATTGCCAGGGTTTTAATGCTCTGGGCATCCTGCAGTAATACGCCCCAGCTTACTGCGGGAGGCCTTAAACCTAAACCGAGAAAACTCAGCGTTGTTTCTCCAAGTATCATAGCTGGCACCAAAAGTGTAGCCTGAACGATTATGTAGCCTGCAAATGAAGGGACAAGATGTTTTCTGATAATCCACCAATGTCCCCCGCCGAATGTTCTGGAAGCCAGTACAAAATCCTCTTCTCTCAGAGATATGAATTTACCTCTTATTACTCTGGCAATACTTGTCCAGCCAACTAAAGATAGAAGTACCGTTATTCCGAAATAAATTCTTAACATCGGCCAGTATGCCGGCAGAGCTGCAGTAAGAGCCATCCACAGCGGAATAGTCGGTACCGACATTATTATTTCAATAAGTCTCTGGATACCGTTATCAACAATTCCACCAAGTAACCCTGATATTCCGCCGATGGCAACTCCTATGACAAGGCTTAATACTACACCGATCAAGCCAATGGTTAATGTGATCCTACCACCGTAAACTAATCTTGAGAAAAGATCTCTTCCAAGTTCATCAGTGCCCAGAATAAATAACGGATTATTTTTATTATCTGTGCCGAACAAATGGATATTAGTTTCAAATATGCCCAAAAATTTATATTCATACCCTTTTACAAAAAATTTAATATAATATTTCTCATTAGTGTTTTCACTGTATATCCGTTCCCATGTAACAGGATTGACAGTAATATTATTGCCGTATATAAAAGGAGTTAAGCTAAAGCTTCCGTCTTTCGAAATAAAATGTATTTTAGCAGGTTGTGCGTATAGAAATCTGTTAAAACGTTTGTTTGCCGAAAATGGGCTTATAAAACCAGCAAAAATTATTATTATATAAAAGACAGCCAGTACTATGAGAGATATAACTGCAAGCTTATGTCTGAAAAATCTTTTGGCAATTAACTTCCGCTGTGAAATACCAACTTTTGATTTTTTATTTTTCATGATTCTTATTCTCCCTTAGCTGTATTTTATTCTCGGATCGAGCCATGCAAGAAGAATATCTGAGACCAGAGTTCCTAACACAGTGAAAATAGCCTGAATCAGCAATATGCTGCCTGCCAGATACATGTCCTGATATAAAAGAGATTTTAAAAGAAGAGGTCCGATTGTAGGTAGAGAAAGAACTTTGGAAACAACTACATCCCCGGCGATCATTGTTGGGAGAAGCCAGCCTAAAGTAGAGATAAGAGGGTTCATTGCCACTCTTAACGGGTGAATTACAAGAACACGCAGTTCAGAAAGTCCTTTTGACCTTGCGGTTCTTACATAGTCCTGGTCCAGTTCATCAAGCAGACTGGCTCTGAGAACTCTAATTGTTCCTGCCGCTCCTCCTACTCCTAAAACAAATATGGGAACCCATATATGTTTCAGACAATCAATGAATTTTGCTATACTCCAGGGTGCAATTAAGTATCTTTCAGAAAACAGTCCGCTTACATTAGCTCCAAACCAGTTAAAGCCATAGTACATCATGATTATAGCTAAAAAGAAACTTGGAATTGACAACCCTAAAAAACCTAAAAGAGTCAATATATAATCGCCTATAGAATATTTTCTTACAGCACTGTACAATGCAATCGGAATTGATATAAGCCAAGTGAAAAATATTGTAAGTGAACAGATAAGGATTGATAATGGAAGTCTATCCCAGATCAGTTTATTTACCGGTTCGTTCAGAGCGAAGGATCGCCCCATATTGCCGCTGACAAAATCAGTTATCCATTTAAAATACCTTTCATACATGGGAAGGTCTAATCCGTATTGATGGCGTATGGCTTTGATCTGCTGAGCATTAATAACTCCACCCTGTTTTTCAAGTGACTGAATATAACTTGTCACATAATCTCCGGGAGGGAGCTGAATCACAATAAATATCAGAATCGAAACAGCTATTAATACTGGAATCATAATAGCTATTCTTCTCATTACATAAACCGGTATATTACTTCCCATAAGTTAAATTCCTTTCTCCATTTTATATGAGTACTTTTCATCTCTGCTTTCTGACAATGGTAATTTTTGTACTTTCAATCCTCCATTTTTCCTGAATATGCAGAAAGATTTAATTTGTTGTATCTTATGCATGATGTGAAATGATCTGAACCTTTTTCAACTTCTGTTAGACTGTATTCGTGAGTTTTACATACTTCAGTTGCATACCTGCATCTTGGATGGAAATAGCAGCCAGACGGGGGATTTGAAGGGCTTGGTATATTTCCCGTTAAAGTGATTCTTTTTTTATTTTTTGTTTTTTGAAGATGTTTTGGAACAGGAACTGCTGAGAGAAGGGCTTCTGTATATGGATGTTTTGGATTGCAAAAAATGGAATCAGTTTTTCCTATTTCCATTATTCTACCTAAATACATTACCATCACTCTGTCACTTATATAATTAACAACATTTATTCCATGAGCTATGAAAATATAGGTAATATTTAACTCATTCTGTAAATCTTTCAGTAAATTGATTACCTGTGACTGAACTGATACATCGAGTGCAGAAACAGCTTCGTCGCAGATAATAAAATCAGGTTCTAAAACAAGAGCTCTCGCAATGACAATTCTCTGCCGTTGCCATCCGCTGAACTCATGAGGATATCTGTCAAGCATTGTAGGTTTCAAACCCACTTTGACAAGTAGTTCTTTGGCTTTTTCTACTTGTGACCTTCTATTACCTATTTTGTTGATTACCAAAGGCTCTGTAATAAGATCACAGACAGTCATTCTGGAATTCAATGAAGCAAAAGGATCCTGAAAAATATATTGTATTTTTGATCTGACTGATTTTAGTTCCTTATGTGTCAATGATGCGAGGTCAATCATACTGTTATCAAGCTTAAAAAGTATTTCTCCTTCAGTTGGATCATGTAGTCTGATTATTGTTCTGCCCAGTGTTGTTTTACCACAACCACTTTCTCCCACAATACCAATAGTTTCACCGCTATTTATTGAAAAATTTACATTATCTACTGCCCGTATGCTTCCAGTATTCCTTTTTAATAAGCCACTTGTTATCGGGAAATATTTTTTGAGATTCTTAACTTCGAGTATTGTGTTATTTTCCATTTGGCTGCTCCTTTGCTTCACATTTACAGTGTAGCCAGCATTTTACTCTATGATCATCAGATAATCTAACTTCAGGCGGTTTCTCTTTTTTACATTTAGCAATAGAATGCGAACATCTCGGTTCAAAATAACATCCTTCAGGCAACTCGTAGGGACTTGGAACCGAACCTTTGATAGAGTAAAGACGGTCTTTATGACCGATTTCCGGTATGGATTTTAATAATGCTGCTGTATATGGATGTTTTGGTTTTGTGAAAATCTTCAGACAGTTTCCCTGCTCAACTACCTGTCCCATATAAACTATTACAATACTGTCGGCTATTTCTCCTATAACTCCTAAATCATGGGAAATAAAAATTACTGAAGTATTTAATTTTTTCTGCAACATTTTTATAAGGTCAATAATTTGTGCCTCGATTGTAACATCAAGTGCCGTTGTAGGTTCGTCTGCAATTAGAAGACTTGGGTTTCTGCATAGAGCCAGGGCTATCATCACTCTCTGTCTCATCCCTCCGCTGAGTTCATGAGGATACTGGTTTAACCTTTTTTCAGCAGGGACTATTCCAACGGCTTCCAGCATTTCAACAGCATGCTTTTTAGCTTTGCTTTTTGTCATGCCTTTTTCCTGGAATAGAGATTCATAGATTTGGTAGCCGATTGTATATACAGGGTTTAGAGAAGACATGGGTTCCTGGAAAATCATGGCAATATCATTTCCCCTTAATTTTCTCATCTCTTTTGAATTCGATTTCAGTTTTATAAGGTCAATGGTGCCTTTTTCTGAAGTATAATTGATACTTCCTTCAGCAATCGTTCCATTTTTAGGTATCATTTTCATAGTTGCCAGAGAAAGCATACTTTTTCCTGAACCGCTCTCACCTACTATTCCAAGTATTTCACCTTTTTTTAAAGACAAATTAACGCCATCAACTGCCTTCACAACCCCGTAATCTGTTTTAAAATGTACCTTTAAGTTTTTTATTTCTAAAAGCACTTTTTCCTCCGCAAAAGTATATTAAAGAGTGGTTTTATTTTTCTGAAACTGAATCTGTCATTATCTGTCTACGCATCCTGCTTAGAGATGTGCTTTTGTTTATTTGTTGATACAGCCTTTCTTATTTTAGGTAACTTATTAACTCATTGAATATGTAAGTTCCCATAACATTTGAATCGACACCTGTTGACTGACCAGCTGAACCTCCAAAAAGATTTAAAGTTGTTATAATTATATTACTTCCTTTAAGCATGTAATAAGATTCAGTGCACTTTGGAATATCAATTCTGGTTATTACAGGTTCCAGTTGAATGTTTAGATATTCTTCAGTAAAAATTAAACTCATGCTCCTTTCCGGCGCTACTGATTTATAAGCTATTCCTATATGATCTTTAAGAAAATTTCCCTGTAAAAATGATTTTTCTTCAAGAAATACTGCTGATTCTCTAAAAAAAGAATTTTCTTCAGTAAATGGTGAACCGTTACTGCATATTAATATAATTTTTTTTCTTTTTTCTATAAATTTCTCTACAGCATAAGTCCATGATGAGAAAACATATATATTATTATCTTCAGCAATTCTTGGTTGCTGGTTTTCAATTACTTCCATTATATCAGGAAAACTGATTTTTTTTATATTTTCGGCTTTTTTATCAATACCATAAAAATAGTTATTATAATCCAATAAATAGAATCGCCATTGATCATATTTAACTTTTTTCAGTGCATTGAATGACCAGTTATTTTGTGTAATAATATTATTGTTATTGGAAAGAGCTATATCTAGATCGAACTCATAATTTTTTAATGTTTCAGGGATTTTGATGGATATTTTAGCTATTTTTTTAACACATCCCTTAGGAATCGATTCATTGATAATCAAGCTCTCTTTAGCAGTACTATTTTTAAATTTAAAAGTATAATTTAAAATTGGATTTTCTAAAAGCTGTTCAAAATTTGATACAATCAAACTAATACTGAACAATTCTCCCTGCCATATATTATATTCATCAATATACTGAGGCTTATCTCCATGTTGAAATACTCTTCTTTTATCAGTCTCAAAAGTGATTACACAATTTGAGTTAAATGCTTTAAATTTTTCAATTGGATATTTTATTTTGCCTAAATCATCAATTATACCTGAAGATGAAATTGGAGTATCTATATTAACTGTAATCACATATCCAGAGGTTGTATTAAGTTTTCTTGTCTGTTCAATTACATTTTTTCTTGACTCAAATGCTTTGAGTTGTGAAAACTCTGTGAGAGTAATGGCAGGCCAGTTTGTAAGTAGATCTGCTACAGCTTTTTCATTATTTACTATGTTATATTCCCATCTTATTCCTTTTGGGTTTTCAAGATTACACTCTTTTGTCCACCACAATTCACTTTTACTTAATTTCTTCTTAAGGTCAGCAATACTTCTGAATGTATCGCTGTCACAGTATTCACCGAATAACAGGGGCTTTTTATTTTTACATTGGGGATAAAAGTAATTATACAGCTGTGTAAACCGATAAGGTTCTGTATAAAAGTGATAGTCATAAAAATCAGCTATTTCTGTTTCAGCGCCTCCGTATGCTTCGCCTGAACCGCTGTTCTGAGCTAATAATTTTGAGCCGGTAATTTGTCTGATTTCCTCTGTCAATATATTTAAGAATTCACCGTCTACTTCTGCATCTAATTCACATCCTAAAGTATAAATAATTAAAGATGGATGCTGTCTAACCCGTTTCGCAATATTTCTATATTCTGTCAAGGCAAGGTCTTTAAAATTTTCTGTTACTCTTGGAAGCCACATGGGAAATTCAAGCCAAATGTAAATGCCGAGTTCATTTGCAGCTTCAAAAAATTCATCCGAAGGGATAACTAAACATAATTTTACTAAGTTGAAGCCTAGGGCTTTAAACTTAATTAGTTCCTCTTTTATTCTCTTTTTAGTTAAAATAGGCGCTATTGTATCCGTATATGAAAGCCAGTTTAATACACCTCTTATATATATTGGTTCATCGTTGATTTTGATCTGACTTTTATCTATTTCTATGTTTTTAATGCCTAATGAATTGCTGAATGAATAAGATTTTTTTCTGTTTTTGATATTCAATTCAAAATCATAGGTAAAAGGATTTTCAGCAGACCAAAGTATAATATTGTCGATTTTAATTCTCTTTTTAAAAATATTGATACCCGGAGCAAAAGTCTGTTTAGCATTAACTGCTGTTTTCCCGATAACCATTTCAAGAGTTACTTCTTCTTTGAAATTTGTATAGCTCTTTAGCTCACAAATTATTTCAATATTTTTATTGTCAATATAATTTGCACAGAAACTTTCTAAAAGATAAGAACTGTGATGAATTTCAATATTCTGCCAAATACCGCCGAAAGTTGATGTTACATAAGGAATAAAACCGACCAGGCTTTCTTCTGTAGGAAATAAATCTCCTGGTTTGTGTATCTCGATAATTAATCTATTTTTCTTTTTTAAATATTTTGTAATATCATATGAAAAACCGGACCACATACCCCTGTGCTGTCCTATCAAGTGATCATTCAACCATATTTTACAAAAAAAACTTACAGCATTAAAGTGTAAAATCATTTTTTCTTCAGATGCCAAAATATCGTTATCTACAGAAAATTTTTTAAAATACCAGACGGGACCTGTGAAAGATTTATAAATACCTGAATTTTCCCAGCAGTTGGGCAGCGATATCTCTTTGACTAACCAGTTAGTGTTAAATTTTTCTTTACTGATTTCTGCAGGTATTGAATCGTAGACAGTTTCCCGGTATGAACCATTTTTTAATTCATTAAGAGATTTTTTATTTATTATTAAAAGCCAGTCTTTGTTTATACTGTTATTTAATTCCATGAGATTAAATAATTTCTCTTTTATTCCTATCAGGAATTTCTTTAAATGGATTATGAGGAACTGTCTGGTACCAGTAGGCTACAGAAGAAATATCATCTTGTAGAGGGAGATAACGTTCATTGTTACGCCAGCCTAAAGCCTGTATATTAACTTTAAATTTTTTCTTGAAAAGTACAGGGTCATGTATATGGAACCTGTACATTGTCATTCTAGCTCCAGTCTCTCCTGATTTTTTTGAGACTTCTCTGAAACCAAAGTACGGAGCAGAAAAAGAGTCTTCAAAACACCAGGCTCCTCCGAAATAATCTTCGGTTCCGGTTCCGCATATGGTCGGATATTCTTTATCATTATCCATGAACATTTTCAGTTCACCTTCTCCCCACCAGCCTTCATTATTCTGCTGCCAGGAAATAAAAGTACCCACATAGCTTCCTCTGCCTTTTATATTATCAACAATTATATATTCTTCTTTGTATTTTGTAGGATTCTGTCTGTTCCAGTAAGAATGAAAATATAACGAATCAGCGGATACTTTTTCAAGTGTGTAGTTGATAGTGTAAAAAAATTCATTTAAATCATTTACAGAACCATTTTCAATTGTTATTTTTGCATTTTTCTTGAATGGCATTGGAAAAAACATATTCATTCCGCCTGATGGATTTACATTTATCGGAATGCCAGATATTATTTGTCTTTTATTCCAGGAATTGCAGAAAAAGTCTCCAATAGGAACTTCAACAGAAGGCGATATTTCTCCATCCCAGTAAAACCTTATAATAACATCTCTATAGAACTTTGAATTTAAGGTAACCCAGATATGTCTAATGACACCAGGGCCTTCAATATTCATTATGGTTTTAGTTTTTCCAGCTTCTATTTTTACAAATGGGTTAACTTTCCACCCTTTGCCTAATTCTCTTGATGGGTGATTCTTGGTATTTGGAGTTTCTTTTGCTCCGCTAGATAGAGCCCCGAGTGGATTCTCAGCACTAATAGATCTCGATTCAGCTTGTCTCTGCAAATAAATATTATTTAAGCTAGGGGCCATTATGCTAATATCCTAAAAAATATTATTCAATTAAATTAATTTTAGCATATAATATTAATTTTTTGGTATTATATAATTATTTACTTCAAGGAATTTTCAAATCTAATTTTTAAGGATCAGTTTATACGAAATGTTTGCAAAGATTTTAATCTTAATTCCAGTAGTACTTATTGTACTGTTTGTCATTTTATCGTGTTCTTCATCTAAAAAATATCTTTATGGAGTAATTGATGGTAAGTTGGCAAAATGTCCAAATACATCAAACTGTGTTTCAAGCGATGTAAAATCATGTGATAGTAGCGTCAAACCTTTTGTTTTCACAGGTTCTTCTAATGCAGCATGGAAAAATCTTATTAAGGCAGTTAATGAAACTGGAGGTAAGATAATAACAAATGATAATAATTATTTATGGGCTGTTTATACAAGCAGAATATTTAGATTCAAAGATGATTTAGAGTGCAGAATGGATTATAAAAATCATGTTATTCAAATACGTTCAGCTTCAAGAGTGGGATACAGTGATTTTGGAGTTAACCGAAATAGAATCAGGGTTCTGCGAGAAAAATTTACGCAGAACCAGGATAAAGGTATTCAAAATTAATCAAAACTGGAAGGATTTATGCCTTCATCTGCTAATCTGTTGTTGAATTCAGGATCGAGCTTATCAAATTCTCTTCCATGTTCTTCCTGGTTTTTTGAAGTTTTAAGTTTCTTCGGAGTTTTTTTGTCATCTTTCTTTTTTTGCTTTTTTGATGTCATGATATTGCTCCTTAATTTTAATTTTTTCATTAAAACTTATATCTAATAGTATATATACAACTATTTATAAAAAAAAGTAATAAAAAATAAAAAATAGGTTTGCATATTTAATAATTATTGATAGTATTAACGTTACCTGGCATTAAAAGGGCATGGGCAACCATGAAAGTATTAGACGGTTCTAAATCGAAAGATAAGGATCCCTGCATGGGAAACCATGCTGAGCAGGGCAATTAACCATGAGAGCAATCGATTGATTTTTAGGCGCTGCGAGTCGAGGTTTAAACCTCGATTCCCCGGGATGGGAAACTTTACTGGGTTCCGAAGCTTGGATATATGGGCAAAAACCCGGTATCAGAGTTTTGAGGATGAGTTTGATAATAAGATTAACGCCTTAGACGGATAAACCGGACAAGGGAAGAAGCGGGAAGGCTGAGAGATCAGACCTAAAGTTTCAGCGGCTT
>DASCNA010000022.1:0-77678 GCA_036011305.1 Victivallales bacterium | reverse complement strand
TATCTTATCGTTCATTGGTGTTACTCCTTTATCTGTAACTCCTAAAGGAATTCACAGATATCGGAGTAATACCTATTTACTTAAAAGTCAAACTTTGTTGAGTCTCCCAGTCAAACTGGGAGTTTACCAAATTAATTATATCCAGGAGAAAACGCTAAATATTATGAGATGTTTTTATGCAGAGGAACTCAAGAAAGGTTCAATAAAATTATCAAAAGAGGAAGAGAAACATCTTTTTTCTGTTCTTAAGGCTAAAGATAACAGTGAAGTTTTTATATCTGATGGACAAGGAAAAATCGCTACTGCTGTAATTAACAGTGATAAAACTCTGAGTATTATGTCTATCAAAAAATATGGTGAACCTGAAATAAAAATACACCTCTATGTGGCATCCCCGAGAAAACAAAAGATGGATCAACTGCTAAGCCAGTGCACTGAATTAGGTGTCTGGAACATTCAACCTATCATAACTGAAAGATCAGTATCTATACCAAAAAAAGATAATGCTATCGGAAAATGGCAGACAAAACTGATTGAAGCCTGCAAACAGGCTCATAATCCATATATTCCAAATATTGATCTCCCTGTTTCTTTTAGCCAGGCTGTTGAAAATCAATCTAAACAGAATTTTATCAGTTTTTTCGGAGCAACTACTTCTTCAAATATATCAATACATAATTACAGAAATATAGAAGTTTCTAATATCGCCTGGTTTGTCGGACCTGAAGGAGGATTTACTGATAAAGAAATAGATATTATGCTGAAAAACAATTTTTATCCGTTAAAAATAGGCAGGTGGATAATGAGAGTCGAAACAGCAGCAGCAGCAGGTATAACAATACTTCAAGAGTGGGCAAATAAATAATTCTTATCAGTTAATTGTCTTCAGTTTGTAAAAATATAGGAAACTTTATTGTTTTTAAACACAACATGTATCGTTTTCAGACCTTTATTCACAAGATAAGTCCACGTCTGCTGAGATTTTGGATTAAGAAAATGCGGTCCATGGCCCAAGGCACCATATATTTCCTCCCTAGTCATTCCAACAGCAATAATGCCTTTTTTCATATCATCTAGAATTTGCTTTGGAGTATCTTTAAATTTCAATAGTGGATCTTTTGAGGTAAATATTCTATGAAACATCACTTTATCAGGTGTACTGGACCAGTCAACATCATTCACAATTTTATATTCCTTATTATTCTCAACTGTCTTAAAAGTAATAAATCCTCTCCTGGCTTCAATAAATTTAATTTCTGTTCCCAAAGGTATAATTTTACCTGTCTGATAATTTATGGAACTTATATCCATAGGATTTTCATACCATATATTATGAGCAAGATAAAGCTTATTTTTAGGATTAAAATTCAAACCATACATATCATATGCATATTGCAGTTTAGTTGGTTTAGTAGGAATAAAACAGCCGGTTATAAAACTGGCTGTACATATAAAAACTAAAGTATATAAAGTCATTTTAATTTTATGACGCAGTAAAATCGAACAGTAATTCATTACCGACTCCAAATTATCTAAAGATTCAATAAAATTTAATCCAGTTCAGCTGAAATTAATACTTAAAGATTATAAAGTCCTGACAAAAATGGTCAAGAACTCAGAAATAAATACTTATCATATATAATAGCTAATAAAGTCGAGTTATTCACTATCAAATAATTTATTAGCCTTAATAACCGGCTATTAGTTACTTTAATATAAAAATCATTCTATTTAAATAGATATTCTATTTTTAGTATATATAGTAAATTTTGTTTTTATCAAAAAAAAATAATAAATATTTATACTTACATTAAAAATAGAAATAGTTAATTATATGCATTTAGTAATAGTACATGGTTATATTCTGCAGGGGACAGGATCAAATATATACGTAGCAAACGTGGCAAAAGCCTGGAAAAAGCTTAACCATTCCGTAACAGTTATCTGCCAGGATTTACAGGCATGCAATTTAAAATTTGTAGATGAATACTTTGGTCCAAACGACAGTATTCCTAAATCACAACCCAAGGCCGGTCAGATAAGAGTAATAGTCCCCAATATAAATAATCTTCTGCCTGTTTATGTATTAGATGATTACATAAAACTACAGGTAAAAACAGTCTATTCTATGAGCAGAGATGAAATAGAAAATCATATTAAAATGACATCTTCAGTTCTTAGAACGATTTCAGAAACCCAGCAAATCGATAAAATTTTAGCCAACCATGCAATCTTAAGTCCAGTAATTGTTAAAAGGGCATTAGGTGACTCCAATATCCCGTACGATGTCAAAATTCACGGCAGTGCAATAGAGTTTGTTTTAGTCCACCACAAACATTTATTGAAGTATGCATACGAAGGCATGTCAAACGCTTCTAAAATTATTGCAGGCACAGAATATATTACTAGGAGGATTAAGGATATTTTCAGTGATAAATTAGATGAACTTAAGATTATTGAAAAAACAGTAATCATACCACCCGGAATGGATCCTGATTTATTTGAGTTAGCAGAAAATTTTCAAGAGACTAAAAATAATTTTTATAATGCGCTTTCTTCTGAGATAAATCTAACAGGAGACGGCAGATCCCAAACTGAAAATTTAAGATATAAGTTAAATGAAACAGGTATTGACCTGCATAACTCATTAGTAAAACTCGGAAAAACATATAATCAAAGATCACCTGACAAAGACTGTTTAAATAAATTAACTGATCTTAAAGAGGAAGAACCTATAATCATTTATTTTGGTAAATTTTTAGAGACAAAAGGTGTTGGGGAGCTTATACTTAATATTCCGCATATCCTGGAAAAAATACCCAATTCTCGTTTTATTTTTGCCGGATTTGGATTTTACCGAGAACATATGGAATCTCTGCTGTGGGCTTTAGAAAATGACGATATTGAATATACTAAAAAACTGGCGAATGCCGGAAAATTCATATCTCATAAAATAGACATTGATAAAATATTTAAACCTATATCTTCAATGCAAAAAGAAAAAATAACCATTACCGGATTTTTAAATCATTCTGTATTAAGTAAGCTTTTACCACTTGCCAGTGTATGTATTGTCCCAAGTAAACTGTCCGAAGCATTTGGAATGGTGGCAGTTGAGGCGATGGCTTCTGGTGTCCTGCCAATATGTAATAACCACTCCGGACTGCATGATGTAATGAAAACTGTCTCAGAAAACTATAAAGATATAAGAAATTTACTACTTACAGATAAAAATAATTTTTTTGAAAAATTACCCAGTAGTGTTACAAATGCAATTGAATACCTTTATCCTAATGGTTTATATGATTACAATTTTAAAAAAAGAGTTTCACAAAAGCTAAGAGAAATTTCAATTAAATATTATTCGTGGAATAAAATAGCTACAAAATTAATAATGGATAAATAAAAATTAATAATTATTTAATCAGAAATCAAATTATTTTCTCCTGCGTCTAGGCGGACGGATAAAGCGTGTATTTCCCTTTTTGTCAATGTTAATTCCTTGTGAGAAAAAAAGACTCTTCATGCATGATTTTGAAATATTCTGGACAAGATGATATTTATTTTCCAGAGGACATTGCCAGTTATCAGCTTCTTTTTCTATAGTTACAGTTAAATTTTCATTAATATATAACAAACCCCAGCCATCTGCAATTTCATGCTTATGCACTGCACCTGCAGGAACTGCCAGATAAAGAAAATCTGCGAGGAGCGCCTCTCTAACTCTCTCAAATCTACTGCCATTATATAAAGAGTGTTCAAGTTCATTAATTTTATTACAGCACTCATGATATTCTTTATTTGAAGACAATGAATAGTTCCAGCTTTCAAATTCAGGAAATAAATTATCATTCAGTTGAAGTTCCGGTTCTGTCTCTCTAATATTTTTTTCTATATCTTTCCTACGTTTTTTTTCAGATTTCAAAATAGGAAGCATTTGATTTTTTTTAGCGCAGTCCGGCCAGCATTCTTCTCTGTTATGTCTAACTTCAACAATAACACTTTTTACAGGATATAAAATATTTTTCCCATTTTTTCTTATAGGTTTAGACCAGAACGCCGCAGCATCTGCTCGAAATCTTGAAATTCTAGTAGGTACCATTAAGCCTGTACCTGAAGGTTCTTGCTCCATCAACCAGCCAATTACAGCTCTTCTAATATCCTTTGCAGAAATATCGTCATATTCAAAATTATCTGATTGATTAATTTGAACAGTCCTGGTAATGTCATTTTCTAAAAAATCAAAAGTTAATTGTGAGAAATTTTTCATTCATTAATCCAGTGTAAAATAACCCCTCTGTTAAAAGTTACCTATATTCGGTAAACTACAGATATAAATACTCTTTATTCTTTACTTCTTCACTTTAGTATAAAAACTTTTTTAGACAAGCTGATTAAAGCCAATATGGAGTAAAACCCTCAGATTTTTTACTTAATTTAGAACCATTCAATAATTTTTTTAAACCATTCAGTAAAAATTCCTTGTCATTGGGAAATCTGCCTGATAAAGCAATTGGGACAGAGGAGTGGTCTGATCTAAAAATAGTATTCTTAAGTTCAAGACCATTAATCATGTTATAGAGTTCCAATACTGATTCATATTCTGAAACTGTTTCGTAACCTTCGTACATCTTACTTTCTTCAACATTAATAAATCTTAATATTGTAAAAATTTTAGGAGCCATTTTATTGATAGCCTCAGCTGTTTTTACAGCATGTTCATAAGATCTTTTTTTACCGCCCAATCCCAATAAAGCAAAAACACATAATCTTAATCCGGCAGATTCAAGATGATGTGCAGCTTTTATCATTTTTTCAGATGTTTCATTCTTCTCTACTAATTTTAATACTTCATTATCACCTGATTCAAGCCCCATGTATAATGTATGAAGTTTAAGTTTTTTTAAAGAAATTAACTCTTCGATAGTTTTATTCAGTATGGAAGATCCATTAGAATAGAGTGAAATTCTTATCAATCTGGGAAAGAGTTCATTCAGCTTCATTAAAATTTGTTCCAAATAGCTAAATGAAAGAGCCATAACATCTCCGTCTGCAAGAAATATTCTTCTTGTTCCTGGATAAATACGAGCCGCTTCGTCAATATCATTAAATATATCTTCCTTTTTCCTCAGAGTATATTTAACACTCTTGTACATTGGACAAAACAGACATGTATTGTGCGGACAGCCGTAAGCAACTTGAATTATCAAACTATTAGCTTCAGAAGGAGGCCTAAACAGAGGTTCTTTATATTCCATTAAACAATATATTCTATAAATAATTAACCTCCGCCCGAAAAAACGAGCAGAGGTTAAGATTAAAAATTATAACAATGATTTTCCTGTTAAAGTTTTATAAGCCTCAAGATATTTTTTAGAAGTATTTTCAACAATATCCTTGGGCAATTCAGGTGCAGGAGGTGTTTTCTTCCAGCCACAGCTTTCCAGGTAGTCTCTGACAAACTGTTTATCAAGGCTTGGAGGACTGCAACCTAACTTATAATCTGATGCCGGCCAAAAACGACTCGAGTCAGGAGTCAACACTTCATCAATTAGAATCAGCTCATTATTGAGTAAGCCAAATTCAAATTTTGTGTCAGCAAGAATTATTCCTTTTTCCTTAGCATAGTCTGCAGCAGTATTATAAATTTTAAGAGATAAATTTTTAATTTTATCAGCTAAATCCTGTCCAATAATTTCTACAGTTCTTTCGAAACTGATATTTTCATCGTGCAGACCCTGTTCAGCTTTTGTAGAAGGCGTAAAGATTGATTCATCTAACTTAGCAGCCTGTTGATAATTCTCGCGAAGATTAATTCCGCAAACTTTACCAGTTTTTTGATAATCTTTCCAACCGCTGCCAATTAAATATCCTCTTACAATGCACTCTATAGGAAGAGGCTCTGCTTTTTTTACTATTATCGAACGTCCATCAAGATCAGATTTATATGGTTGAAGTTCTTTTGGAAATTTTGAAAAATCAGCTGTAAGCAAATGATTTTCCTGCCAATTTAACAATTCAAACCAAAACAGAGAGATTTGAGTCAGAATTTTACCTTTATTAGGAATTCCGTTTGGCATTACAAAATCAAATGCACTTATTCTATCAGTTGCAACAAATAACAGGCTATCTCCCAGATCATAAATATCTCTTACTTTTCCCCTGTTTATTAAAGGAAACGATTTTACCTCTGTTTGTAATAGCGCACCATTAGAATCATAGTTCATATCAGCACCTTATCCATTAGTATATTTAGTGTAAAATATAATAAAAAAAAATGGCACATAAAATTATGTGCCATTCGAATTCTGCTTATGCTTCTATCTTAGAAATCTTAATTTTCGTTAAATACTGCCTATGTCCTTTTTTTCTACGATAGCCTTTACGTTTTTTCATTTTGAAAGCGATAACTTTTTTATCACGGAAATTATCAATAACTTCGCCTTCAACATTTGCTCCTTCAACAGTTGGAGTACCAAGCTTTACATCTTTTCCTTCTCCAACAGCTAAAACATCAAATTTTACTGTTTCTCCAACTTCTTTACCTAAAAGTTCCACATTAATTATTTCATCAGGCTGAACTCTGTATTGCTTTCCTCCTGTGGCAATTACGGCGTACATACTATTCTCCTTTTATATATCTATAAATAAAATTTTAAAATGAACAACTAAATATAATATCGTTTCTAATACACTAGTAGAGCCTAAGAATATAAAGCCTATTTCAGAACTTACAAATATTTAGCATAATATTATTCAGTAATTTTGGCTAAATAAAACTAGATCAGTATTTTATCAAACTGTTTAATAATTTACTATCTTAAATTAAGATAAACAAACGCTTAATGAGCATGGTTCAAACTTTAATTAAATGTCACCATTAGTAAATAAAATTAAAACAGTAAATTCAACTTGATGAGAATGGTTTTACAGATGGGACCTATTTAGATTTGGCAGAAATTGAAACTACTTGCGTGTCAGTCAAAATATCATGCAAAGCTCTTTTTCTAAATAATATAAAATTAGTTATTGGAGAAATAATACCGAAAATAACCATAAGCAATGCATAAAAATAAGCTCTCAAAAAATATACTTCAGTTGCTTCATCACAATTCCTAACCAATAATATCCCAAAAAACCACATCCCTACAGTTTGGGCAAAAGTACCAAGTCCTACCCCAAGATATAAAATCATAAGAGCCAGAAATAAACAATACATGAAGACAAAAACATGACTGTGATTTAAAGAGTATCCTTCACTAATACATATTCCTACAGAAAACAAAATAACAAAAATAATCCCCAGTAATATTATGTCTATAATGCCAGCTTTTAATCTTAATGATATTTTAACTCTTGAGGGAAGATATTCATTTTCGAATGAAGTTTTAACTTTTTTTTCTTCTGGAATGTTTTTGCTATCAGTAACAGCAGGTTTGCTATTATGTTTGTCTGATAATTTTACAGTTGTACTAATATTCTCATCATAATACATCTGCTGATGTTTAAATGCATTATCTAAAAAATGATAATCCGATGCTTTTTTCCATACATTAAACATAGAATTTCTTATAGCAGTATCTGGCAGTATACGCCCGTCTTCCACCCATTTTATAAGAATTTCTTCATTAATAGGCCCGTACTCATTATCATTGACAAGTACATTATATTCCATACTTCTCTCTTATTAGCTCATTTTCCCTATATGGGTAACTATTAATAGCCTAAGCTATATTAATTCTATTTATATTATATCTCTAAAGAATTTTCAAGTTAGCATATTATATACAAAGTGCTTGTTATATCTGTTTTTGATTAAAATTAATTGGTTTTTTTCTTTTTTTTTATTGCAATAAGATTGATATCCTATATATCATATTATCAAAATAATATAATTATATAAATATTGGTGCGAGAGGACAATAAATGAGTATCCCAAAAAAATTGTTGTATACTAAAAATCATGCATGGATAAAAATCCAGGATGATATAGCCGTTGTTGGAATAACTGATGATTTGCAGGAAATGCTTCAGGCAATAGAAGATATAGATCTACCCTTTAAAGGTGATGAACTTGATATGGATGATGAATGTGTTACTCTGCATCACGGCGGAGGAATGTATGACCTGCCAACTCCATTGACTGGAAGAATTGTTAAAGTGAACAACAAACTCAAAAACAATCTTACTGTTTTACATACAGCGCCCTATACTTCCGGTTGGATATTTGAAATGGAGTATGACGAATTAGATGAATTAGATTTATTACTCAGCGCCGACGAATATTCAGAAGAATTAGATTTGATGTAAATCATCAGTATCATATAAAAAAATAAAAAACTACTAACAATTTCTCAATTTTGGGTCAAAAAAGTTAGAAATTAACAGTAAAAATTTGATATGTAATATTTTATAGGGCAGAATAAAAAGTGTATATTTTACCCTAGTTTATTAAAAATAAATTGCTTATTATAGCTTTTCTATCTCTAAGAGCTTAGTCCCATATTGAGTGCCAGAACCTTTGCAAACAATCCTTTTAATAACTTTACATTCAAAAGGTGCTCTCATTACATAATCTTTTAAATCCATTTTCATTTCATCTATTTCCAACCGAAGTTTCTCTATATTTAGCAGAGTAATCTGATATTCATAAATAACATCTTCAAGAGATGCCTTGCTTATAGCCTTCCTTTTATGTAATGTTCTTGCTCTTTCAATATCAGTTTTTTTATCTTTCAACATTTCTTCCGCTTCTTTCAGAGATAATTCTGCTATCTTGATCTGAATTTTTTTAAATCTATCATCAAATTTAATTAATGGTGATCCTTTTTCAACAACCTGTCCAGCATCCGGCAAATAATCAACGCATACTCCTGCATAAGGAGAAGTTACAAGTTCAGCATGTAATGATAATGATGTCAACAGCAGCAAAACAAATAATATTTCTTTCATTTATATCTCCTATATAGCTATTCTTTAACCAATAGCTTCTTTTCCTTCTTCACCTGTTCTAATTCTTATACAATTTTCCAAATTAGTAATAAAAATCTTTCCGTCACCTATATTACCTGTCCTGGCACCTTTTATAATGGCCTTAACAGTTGCCTCAACAAATTCTTTGTTTACAGCAACCTCCAACCGTATTTTTTTTAATAAATTAACCTCCATATCAATTCCTCTGTAACTTTCGTGATAGCCTTTTTGCTGTCCGCATCCTAAAGAGTTAGTAACTGACAATTTATAAATCCCTGCTTCATATAATGCTTTTTTAACCTTATTTAATTTTTCAGGTTGAATGTATGCTGTAATTAACTTCAATTCACTATCTCCTTTATGATATTAAAAATTAACCATTTATCCCTAATATTTTTTATTATTGATTGTTAAATATTTGAAATCCGCTGTAGGCTTCCATTCCATGTTCTCCAATATCCAATCCTCTTACTTCCTCATCATGGCTTACTCTGATACCCAGTAACAATTTTATAATTAGAAAGATAATTAATGATGATATTACACAGGTGGCACCTACAGCACCAATACCAATCAACTGATTTAACAAACTGTACTTTTCACAAAATATTCCAACTGCCAGTGTTCCCCAAATGCCACATACAAGATGCACTGAAGTTGCACCTACAGGATCATCCAGTCTCATATGATCAAAAAAGAAAACCGCAAGAACAACTATTACGCCAGATAACAAACCTATAATAATTGCTGCACTTATAGAAACAACATCTGCTCCGGCGGTAATTCCTACCAGTCCTGCAAGTGAGCCGTTTAACACCATGGACAGATCAGGTTTTCTCTGAAAAATCCATGAAGTCATCATCGATCCCATTATACCGGATGCAGCAGCCAGAGTAGTTGTTACACAAACATATGATACAACAGCAGGATTTGCGGAAAGAACCGAGCCTCCATTAAATCCAAACCAGCCCAGCCATAGTAAAAAAACACCTATAGTAGCAAGCGGCATACTATGCCCCATAATAGGATAAATTTTGCCATTTTGATATTTCCCAATTCTCGGCCCCAATACGATAACTCCTATTAAAGCAGCCCAACCTCCTACTGAGTGCACAAACGTAGATCCGGCAAAATCATAAAAACCCAAATCTTTTAACCACCCCCCTCCCCAACCCCAGGAACCGATAATAGGATAAACTAACGCAATATATATCGCAGAAAAAATTAAAAATGAGTTTAATTTTATCCGTTCTGCAACAGCTCCGGAAACAATTGTTGCCGCTGTTGCAGCAAACATTCCTTGAAATAAAAAATCTGTCCAATATGTATAAGCACCATCAGCATATCCGATCAAGCCTTTAGCACCTGCAGGTGATGAAATTCCAAATCCGGTAAAACCTATAAAATTGTTTACCCACCATGAGGACCCCGGATACATCAAATTAAAACCTATTAAAGCATAAGTTAATAAACCAATGGAAACAATCGTTGTGTTTTTAAATAAAATATTGACAGTATTTTTTGCTCTTGTCAAACCAGTTTCAAGTGTAGCAAATCCCAGATGCATGATAAACACTAAAAATGTAGCCAACAACATCCATGTATTATTAACGGTAAATATTGTTTCATTTATGCCTGATTCAGCTCTAACATCGGTCAACACAATCAACATCATACATGCAATTAGAACGCAGATTATTTTTTGTTTCATAGAAAATTTTCTCCTAAATACTAGATAACAGTTTATAAAATATATTTTTTATTTAGCAATTTATGTGCCAGTTTTTTGTGAATAAATAAATTCATGGGTAGATATTTTCTAGGAAAAATAAATATTAGATTATTAATTACAATTTTGTTGTTTTTAAAATACATAATTGTAATATTTTTATCGAGTCCAATAATGGATCAAATTTGCAAATAAAGACTAAAGTAATTACATTTAAATTGCTATAATTTTATTCATTTTCTAAAACCTAATTGCTTAATTCAGGAGAATTAATATGTATAGAGTATGTAAAATATTTTGGTTGGAAACTGGACATTTTTTATCAAGTCCAAACAACAGCAGCAATTGCCGAATACCTCACGGCCATAGCCGTAAAGTAGAAATAATTGTTGCAGCAAAAGAATTGGATTGTGATAATATGGTATGTGATTTCCAGGTTTTTAAAACCGCTTTTGGAGAATTCCTGGATTCTTTTGATCATGCAATGCTGATTAATACTGATTCCCCTCATTATGAATATTTTAAAAATAATTTTGAGAGAATAATAGGATTTGAGGGAAAAGATCCTACATCAGAAGCTGTTTCGGAAATGATTTTTAAACACATTGAAAAGGCACTAAAAAGCCAAACAGTTTTTACAAATAAAGATGGAAGGGAATATACGCTTAGCGAGCACGCCTATCTCGAAAGAGTCAGAGTATGGGAGACAGTGACATGCTGGGCAGAATATAGTTTAACTTAGTTTTAGGGTTTAGGTTTTTATCTCTTATAAATTCATGTTCATAACTTAAGAACCTAAACCTTTACACATTAAGCCGCATCTGAAGAGATACTTATTAATCAATGAATATACAAGAAATTAAAGTAACTAAAAAAGATTTTAATAGTTCAATAGCCATATTATTCATTGCAACATTTTTTTGGGGCAGCACATATATATTCTCTAAAATTTTGATTGGTTATTTTTCAGTTAACAACCTTCTACTTTATAGGTCATTTTTATCAATTTTTTTACTATATATTTTTTTCTATAAATCAATTAATAAAGATTTTTATTCTGCCTGTCAATCACCTATGCTATGGCTATTTGCAACTGCCGGTTGCATTGCTCTCTTTAGTCAGACTATAGCACTAAAATATACTTCAGCATCCAATGCAGCTTTTATTACAGCTCTATTTATAGTCTTTGTACCTATTTTAAGATTTATCCACTACAAATCAAAAATTACATTAAAATTTTATACGGCTGTGCTAATAGCTTTTGCCGGAATATATTTTATCTCGTTTGGATTTGATAAACCTACGCATGTTAATCGAGGAGATTTACTGGCATTAATAAGTGCTTTCTGCTATGCTTATTACACAGTAAGCTTAGAAAAAATATCGAAAGAATTTCACGAATCAACTATAATCTTTTTCTCTTTTGCATTCATAGCTTTTATAGCCCTGATAATTAATATTATTTCCACAGAAAGTTATAATATTGTTATGTTTGAAAATCCTTTTGTTATACTAAATTTTCTAGCTCTTGTTATTTTAGGAGGAATAATACCATATATGCTGATGGCGAAAGGGCAGAAATTTGTTCCTTCAAATATAGCTTCACTTGTATATAATTTTGAACCTCTTTTTGCCACAATGCTTGCCTGTATATTTCTTAAAGAAACAGTAACAATACCTAAAATAATTGGAGGATCAGCAATATTTATTGCACTGCTGGCGGGTACTCATATTAAAAGAGAAAATAAACTATAAACACTTGTAGTGATGTATGCGATTTCCAAAACTATAATGTTTCTAACTTCAGATTTTTATTTAGAACTTAGAAAATATTTTTCTGTTTTTAGTATCAGACTCGAAATCCAAAAAAACTTAACAGATGAATATCATTTATCAAGAACATTAATCATATCATCAATAATCATTTCCCGAAGGTTTGAATTTATACTACGATGAATATAACTGTCTAAAAATTTAAAAGTGTTTTTCTGTCCTTTTATCAGAGTCAATACATTTAAGTTCGATAAAATCATTCCCGGAGGCTTGTTTATCATTTTAGCATATTTATCTCGGATATCATAAATTTGTCTAAAAAGATTTTTCTTTGCTTCATTTAAATATATGTAGCCTTTACGTTTATTATATTTGGCTTCAGCATCATGGTTATCTTCCTTATTCTGAACCATAAGATTCATAAGCATATACTCATCAAGCAATCCTCTTTCTATCAATTTGTTCATAAGTATTTTTTTCAGTTCAAAAAGATATTTTACATCACTTATTGCATACTCTAATGCCCGATCATTAATAGGCCTCTTCATCCAGTTGTACATCTGAAATTTCTTTTTTTCAGGTGGAGAAATACCCAGTTCTATTTCTAAAATATTAGCCAAACTCTGTTTATTGTAATCAAGCAGGTGCACAGCAGGTCTTAAATCGAGTACTGAATTAATTTTAATTTTGTATCTATTTTTCAACAGAGATGCATCACTTGAAGAATCATACATTATCTTAAGAATTTTCCGAGATTCAAAAATAATTTTCAATATATGGGTAAGAGTATTTTCATCTTTAAACTTTAGCGGATCAATTATAATTTCATTTTTGTTATCATAAATTTGAATTAGACAAAGGTGTTCACCATAACAGTGGAGGTTGTATTCCCCTTCAATATCAATTGCAATTATATTTACTTTTTCATAATTCAGCTGTTCAAAATAATCTTCAATTTCCTGTTTTGTTTTTAACTCTTTAATATTCATTAATATCCAATCTGCTTATGGGCCATAAACTATTTATATTTTTCTAAACCTATTTTAATTAGTTGTTATCAATATTTTATAATAATTATCCATTTATATAAGAAATAAATTTTTCTAACTTATTCTTCATATTAAGCCGTCTTTCCTTTAAGTATGCCTTTTTTAAAGCTGAAACCAACTGCTCATTATTTAGTTTATAATTAACTCCGTCTTTCCCCTTTCCCCATTTGCTGACTTTCATAATATCACAAGCTTTTAATAGTTTTTTCAGGTTTAGGTTATCCAAAGAGTCTATGACCTGTCGCTGAATAGGATCATTACTATTTCTATCATCTCTTGTCCATTGTTCGCCATTATCTTTGAGGACAGGTACAGTTACTAATTTTCCTCCGACATGATGTTTTGTAAATATTCTTCCTCTGTTATCAAAAGAATTTTTCTTTTTTAATTTCCCACTTTTTTGAAACGGGTTTGACTGTAATGATTTTGGAGAATCCATAATGTCTATACTTTAAAAAGTTATAATTAAAATAACTACAATAATTATAGTTTATAAATAGATTAAATAAACAATTTACTGCAGTTTATCTGAAGGTATAATAATATACGTTATATTAACATTAGCATTAATTTTTATTTTTCCAGGATTGATTGAAGGAGAACTGCCTGCGCTTTCAGCTCCCTTGACCATCATAAAATTATTTGAATAATTTCTAGGATTATCTGCCAATGAATAAATATTCCCCAAATTAGCACTTTTAATTTTTACTATTTTGCTATTTGTTGATTTTGCAATTGTTTCAGCAAATGAAGAAGCGTTTGCGACAGCTTTTTCAATAACTTGATTTTTATAAATATTTTGATTATCCAAAGTAAAATTGAGCGAATTTATTTTATTTGCACCGGCTTTAACGGAAGTTTCTATAATTTTACCTGCTAAATTAAGTTTTTTTGTTTTTACCAAAAGTATATTATTTACGGTGTAACCTACAACCGGATTCCAATCTTTGGGAGGTTTATCAGGTCTTGGATTCCGATTTGGAATTAACGTATAACCAAGAGTTTGAATCGAATTTTTCTCCAGCCCAATAGTATTCAATGCTTTAACAATTGCTGTTATTTTTTCATTATTCTCTTTTAATGCTTCTTCTGGGGTTTTGTCTGTTGAAACAGCTGCCAAGCTTATTTTAAGTAAATTAGCCGATACAGATATTTCCGCTCTCCCACTTACAGAAATGGTTGAAATATTATTATCCTTATTACAGTTTTCAGCTTTAAGCATAAAAGGTAGAAAAAAAAGACTTATAACAGCTATATAAGCGCAAAATACCTTCATATTTTGAATTCCTTTAAAATATAATATTAATTAAAATTACAAAAGAACATCGTAATTATTCTCTTAAATTAAATACGTAACAAAAAGTATCTCTTTTTCTGTAGAATTACCAATAGAAATAATTGAAGGTTCAATTTATATCTAACTTTGCAGTAACTGATAATTCTGAAATCAACAGAAACTGCATTACTTATGAGCTTTCATAGTAAGGCAAAGAAATAAAATAATAAAAACAATTCCCAGACAGTTAAAAATTGTCCATCCGAAAAAACTTAAATTAGGCCAAGTTGTATACGGATAGTTAAAAAATAAATAAAGGATAGTAACTAGAATGGAAATTATATATAAAATTACACTTTTTCCATACACATGACTTCTCCATGCTCCTCTGATAGAAAAATAAAGAAAACCAAAAAGAGTTAAGATAAAAATTAATTGTAAATTATATATTATATTACAGAAAGTGGTATATTTTTGTAGTGATACATCTGGAAACAAACCAAAGATTTTTAGTTCACTATGCAGTACCAATAATAAAAGGGTGAGAATAGATATTATTGAAATTATAATAATATATTTTTTTTCTTTATTCGAATACAGCATTTAAATACCTAATATTTATTTTTCTTTTATTAAGTCATTATAGGTTTCAATGTTTTGTTTTTTACCTAATACCGTAAGTATATCACCTTTCGCTATTACATAAAATGGACCAGGGGTAAAAATCAGTTTTCTTGCATCTAATCTTTTTACCGCAATAATTGAGAGATTATATTTCCTTCGAAATGCTAAATCCTTCAAATTTACTCCCTGCATTTTATCAAGTGGTTTAACTTCAGCTATTGAATAGTCATCACTTAAAGGCAAATAATCGAGAAGGTTGCTTGAAACCAATCTAGTTGCAATACGCTTGGCAATATCTCTTTCAGGAAATATAATATGTTCGACTCCAAGTAATTTTAGTATTTTTTCGTGTTCATCAGTTACAGCTTTGACATATAATTTATTGAAACCATAATCCTTCAAATACAAAGTGGCAATCATGCTTTTTTCAATATTACCAATGGCAAGTACTATAAAATCAATGTCAGTTGGAATTACCTGTTCAATTGACTTAACCTGGGATGCATCTGCCACTACAGCCTGCATTACAAAATCCTTAATATTATTAATTCGTTTTTCGCTAATATCAATAGCTATTACCTCACAACCTTCACTTGATAAAGTGGTTGCAATATGCGACCCAAATTCGCCCAATCCAATAACCACACCAGTTTTTCTATCACTCATAAAAATTACCCAACAATTAACCTTTCTTCAGCTTTTTTAATATTCAAAGGTTCTCTATTAGCAAACATAGAGAAAATTGTTATAGAACCTATTCTCCCTGTAAACATTACGATCATCAAAACCCATTTAGAACTTGCAAAAAGTGATTGTGTTATTCCGGTACTGAGCCCGACAGTACCGAATGCAGAAACGACTTCATAAAAAAGCCTTACAAATTCAAAATTATTTTGAAAAACACATAAAAACATAGTTGCAATAAAAATGACAAAACTTGAAAATAAAAATATGACTAAAGCCTGATAGACTATACTTTTAGGTATTGTTCTATTTCTTGCAGTAACATCTTCAAAATTATTTCTCCCCATGAAAACAATAAAAAGCAAAACACCAAATGTAGTAGTTTTAATTCCGCCAGCAGTAGAACCAGGAGATCCACCGACAAACATTAAAAAAATCATTATCAGCAGTGTACTGCTGTGCAAAGTTCCAATATCGACAGTATTGAAGCCTGCTGTTCTACAGCTTACAGATTGAAAAAAAGATTCCAGAATTGTTATGCTTGAATTATTTGAGATTCTTTCAAAAAAGAAAATTGATATTCCCCCTAATAAAATCAAAAAAACAGTTACATTCAAAACAGTCCAAGTATGAAGTGTAAACATACTTACACGATATCTACTTTTCCTATTTTTAAGTAAATATCCAATTTTATTTCTAATTTCAAAAACAACGATAAAACCAATACCTCCGAAGATAATCAGTCCCATAGTCACTAAATTAGCTGAATAAGAGTTCCTAAACATTACCATATTGGTGGAGTTTAATGAAAATCCGGCATTACAAAAAGCAGAAATTCCCTGAAATACTGATTGAAATATTCTATCGCTAAATTCAAGGTGGTCGAAAGAGTAATAAAATCCTATCATTCCTAGCAGCTCAACTATAAATGTGTATTTTAAAATAAAAAACACAAAATCTTTAAGCTGTAAATTTTTTTCAGAACCTAAAAAAGCATACTCCAGCAGCACTCTCTCATTCAAAGAAACTCTCTGTCTCATAACCCAGATAATAATGGCTGCAAAAGTCATTATCCCAAGTCCACCCAATTGTATTAATATAATAATTATAACCTGTCCGAAAAAAGTAAAGGTCGTAGCAACATCGACACTGGCAAGACCTGTAACGCATACTGCAGAAACCGAAATAAAAAAAGAGTCAACTAAAGCTATATCTCCATAAGTGGCCATTGGAAACTGCAGAGCTGCAGCTCCCAGCACAATGATGCATAAAAAAGAAAGAGCTAATAGATGAGCTGGATTTCTACTCGAGATTATATCTACTTTTTTCATATATATTTTCTAATTGAAAGAAAAAAATACAGCCTTAATTTAAAACTTATATATTATATATTAGTGGTTTAATAATTATAACTTAGTATTATTTTACCTTTTATTACATAGCTAATTATAGCTATTGCCCCTAAAATATATAATAGGTTTATTCAGAAATACCATTAATATTTCAGCCATAAAAATCAGTAAATACATTTCAGAATAAGTATATAAACAGAGAAAACACGAATGAGAAAAAAAAATCAAGTAGATACAGATTTACAGATAGAGAAAATACAAAGAGACCTACAATATTTTTCTATAATTAATGCAAATAAAGTTCTTCAGAAATTAGATACTACAAGAAGAGGGCTCAACGAAGAAGAAGTCGAAACAAGGCAGGATAAATACGGTTCAAATAAAATAGAAGCACAAAAACCTCCCCCATGGTATTCTGTTTTATGGTTGTCATTCAAAACACCTTTCAATATTATTTTAATCCTGCTGATGATAATTTCCTATATGACTGCTGACATGGAAACAGTAACAGTAATGGCTATCATGGTTTCTATCAGCACGCTGTTAAGATTTTGGCAGGAATTAAAGGCATTGCTAGAAGCAGAGTCACTCAAGAAAATGGTTCATAATACTGCAACGGTCAATAGGCAGTTAACTAAAGACAATAAAAAAGTTTTTTCTCAATTTGAATTACCTATGGAAGAACTGGTACCAGGAGACATAATTCATCTTTCAGCTGGAGACATGGTACCGGGCGATGTCAGGTTAATAGACGCAAAAGACCTGTTCGTCAGTCAATCAGCATTAACAGGAGAAGCAATACCTGTAGAAAAACATGAAAGTTTTAAAAAATTACAGGCATCAAATCCCATTGAGAACTATTCAGATAAAGATAGAAGAATTAAGTTTAATGAACAGAGATCAGATAATAAAAAATTCTTCTCTTTAGATCAGCCTTCAATATGTTTTATGGGTAGCAGTATTGTCAGTGGAACCGCCAGGGCAGTAATGCTTGCAACAGGTAATAACACTTATTTTGGTTCAATGGCTACAAAGCTATTGGGTAAAAGACCTGAAACTGCATTTGATCAAGGTGTGGATAAAGTAAGTAAACTATTGGTTAAATTTATGATTGTCATGGTCCCTATAGTTTTCCTGGTTAATGGATTATTGAAAGGTGACTGGACAGACGCATTTCTTTTCAGCATTTCTGTAGCTGTAGGCTTAACGCCTGAAATGCTCCCTATGATTGTTAATACCAACCTCGCCCGAGGTGCAATCGCCATGGCAAAAAAAAGGGCAATTGTAAAACATTTAAATGCAATACAGAACTTTGGAGCAATCGACGTTCTATGTACAGATAAAACTGGAACTTTAACACAGGACAAAGTTGTTTTAATCAAACACCTCGATTCCCACGGAGAGGAATCAGATAGAATACTCCGTCAGGCTTTTCTGAACAGTTATTTCCAAACAGGTTTAAACAACCTCCTTGACAAGGCTGTTATATCTAAAGCTGAAGAAAAAGAGATAAAACCTATCGCAAGCAATTATAAGTTGATAGATGAAATACCTTTTGATTTTGTCAGAAGACGAATGTCTGTCATTCTCGAAAGAACTACTGATAAAAAACGAATTTTCTATTGCAAAGGTGCAGTAGAGGAAATCCTTGAGAATTGTGTAAGCCTTGAAGAAAAAGCTGGAATTTATAAACCGCTTAATAAAGAAAATTATGCTGATATCATTGCACTTAAAGATAAACTTTCCGAGGATGGATTACGTGTAGTTGCCGTAGCTTATAAAATTATTGATGATTGGGAAGAAGATAAATTTTCAGTTAAGGATGAACAGGAACTTATATTCTCAGGATATATAGCTTTCCTTGATCCTCCTAAAGAAACAACTTCTGAGGCACTTTCACTTCTGCAAAAACAAGGAATTGCTGTAAAAGTACTTACCGGCGATAATGCACTTGTCGCCAGAAAAATATGCAAGGATGTAAATCTTCCAGTTGGTAATATTGTTACAGGTCCTGAAGTAGATAGAATGTCTGACAAAGAACTTTCTAAAATAGTTGAAGAAACTACTATCTTCGCGAAACTTTCTCCTATGCATAAAGCAAAAATAGTAAATATACTTCAAGGAAATAAGCATATTGTAGGTTTTATGGGTGACGGCATTAATGATGCTCTCGCACTCAGAGAGTCTGATGTAGGTATTTCAGTTGATACTGGAGTAGATCTGGCAAAAGAAGCCGCAGATATAATATTATTGGAAAAAAGTTTACTAATTCTAGAGCAAGGAGTTATTGAAGGAAGAATTACTTTTGGAAATATCATTAAATATATTAAAATGACTTCCAGTTCAAACTTTGGGAATGTTTTCAGTATTTTAATTGCAAGTGCATTTCTCCCATTCCTACCGATGCTTCCAGCACAGCTATTAATTCAAAATTTATTATATGATATTTCTCAGATTTCTATACCGTGGGATAAGATGGATAGAGATTTTATATCTATACCAAGAAAATGGACTACAGACTCAATTGCTAAATTCATGATATTTATCGGTCCTATAAGTTCAATTTTTGATATTGTCACATTTCTCGTTATGTGGTTCGTGTTTAAAGCAAACTGTGACACTAAACAGTCATTGTTCCAAACCGGCTGGTTTGTTGTAGGGTTATTAACTCAAACACTTATTGTCCACATGATAAGAACAGAAAAAATACCTTTTATACAGAGTTCAGCAGCATTTCCTGTAATATCTCTGACGGCATTTGTCATGGCAATCGGTATTGTTATTCCATATACATCTCTTGGTGGAGGCTTAGGTCTCGTTCCTTTGCCTTTGGGATACTTTCCATGGCTTGTAGGGATTCTGTTAGCCTACTGTATTTTAACTCAAATTTGCAAAACAATATATATCAAACGATTTAAATCCTGGTTATAAAATTATAGTAGAATTATTTTAAAGAATAAAAAAAGGCTATTCATTTTGAATAGCCTTAAATATCAATGTATAAAATAAATTATATATTTTTTAGTACACCAAGCAGAAGATCCCAAAATTTTTCATTAGATTCAATCTCTACTCTTTCATTGATAGAATGAGCGTCTAAAATAGTCGGGCCAAAAGATATCATATCCATTTCAGGATATTTCTCCCCGATTAATGCACACTCTAAACCTGCATGTATTGCCATTACAATAGGTTCTTTACCAAATATTTCTTTATATGTATCTTTAACTGTAACTAAAACAGGAGAACTTACATCAGGTATCCATCCAGGATAATCTCCAGACTGAGTAATTTCGTCAGCACCTGCAAGTTCAAATATTGACTGAACTGAATTAGCAGCTGCATCTCTACAGGAATTAACAGAGCTTCTTTGTAAAGTCAATATTGTTATAACGTTCTGTTTTGTAGTAATAACCCCTAAATTAGATGAAGTTTCAACTAGACCTGCAATGTTATCATCCATTCTCAATACACCATTAGGGCAAGCATAAATAGCATTGACTATATCATCTACCAACAGTCTATCGATGCAACTCCCAGGAAGCTCTGTTTCTGTAGCTGACAGGTTTAAATCAGGCTCTGCAAAACGATATTCCTCTTTAACAACAGCTAGAAAACTTTTTATACTTTCAAAAAGCTTATCTTTTTCATTCTTAGGAATAATAATAATGACTTCACATTTTGATGGAATAACATTTCTCAAGGTTCCACCATTTATTTCAGAAATATCAAATTCAAACTGATCTCTAACGTTCCATAAATATCTACTCATCAATTTTACAGCATTTCCTCTGCCTTCATTAATGTTACAGCCTGAATGTCCACCTTTCATTCCTTCAACCGTAAGTGTATATGCAACAGTGTCATCTATAAGACCTTCCTGTTCATAATCAAATTTAATTTCAGTATCAACACCTCCTGCACAGCCTATACAGATTTCACCTTCTTCTTCTGAATCAAGATTTACCAGAATACTTCCATTTAATGTATCATTTTTTAAATACTCAACCCCAGTCATACCTGTCTCTTCATCCACTGTGAAAAAAGTTTCTATAGGACCGTGGTCGATATCATTAGATTCCAGTACAGCCATCATAGCTGCAACACCAATACCATTATCTGAACCTAAAGTTGTACCATCAGCCTTAACATAGTTTCCATCAACAAATGCTTTAATAGGATCTTTTTCAAATACGTGATTTAAACCTTCTGCTTTCTGAGGAACCATATCAATATGAGATTGAATTGTTACCATTTTTTTATCGGCAAACTCAGGTGAACTTGCAGGTTTCCTTATAATTATATTTCCGATATTATCTTTTATAGTTTCTAAACCTAAATTCAAACCAAACTGATATATAAACTCAGCCAATTCTGTTTCAAATTTTGAAGGGTGGGGAATTCCTAAAATACTATCAAAATTTTTCCATAAAAGTTTTGGATTAAGCTTTTCACCATCTTTTAAGTTTTTCATAAAAATATCCCTTTTAATTAAAATAAAATTATAAGATTAAAGCAGTTATAACTTATATCGTATTCATATATGATTCAACTATTATCAGAATATTCAGATTATAAATAACTACAAAGTAATTAATTCATAATATTCTATTTTTGATTTGTAAGTATTATGGTATTGCATATTTAATCAAAAATTTTAAAATTACTATTAAGAACTAGTGGTTTGTAAGAAAGGATCATAAGATGAATATATTAAGTTTACCTCCTATAGAAAATATGGTAAGAACTACTGAAGCTATGTGGTTAAAAGGCTGGAATGAAAAAAACGGAGGGAATATCAGTTTAAGAATCGACAATGATGAACTGTCCCTATATATAGATTTTGGAGAATATATCAGATCATTTGATTTGGATACTCCAATCCCAAAGTTGGCCCATCAAAACTTTATGATTACAGGCAAGGGCAAATACTTCAAAAATATTGTTGCTAATCCTGAAGAATCACTAGGCCTGATACGAATTAGCCAGGATGGAAAACAATGTCATCTATTATGGGGATTCTCAGATGGTTGTGAACCAACTAGAGATCTTACGTCGCATTTGGACAGTCATTTATTAAGACAGGAAATAACAAAGAAGAATGATAGAGCAATAATTCACTGCCACACCTCCAATTTAATCGCATTGTCATCAATTGCTAAATTAGATACGGCTACTTTAACCAGAGCAATATGGGAAGTACTTTCTGAGGCATCAATATACCTTTATCAAGGCATAGGATATCTTCCCTGGATGTTAATTGGTTCAGATGAAATAGGTAATGCAACGGCAGAACTGATGAGAATTCATCCTATAGTATTATGGGCTAATCACGGTGTTTTTGCTGCTGGAAGAAATATAGATCAGGCATTTGGTACGATTGAAGCGGCTGAAAAAGCGGCTGAAATATTAATAAAAATTTTGAGCTCGTCTAAAAAGGTTGTAAATTACATTAAAGCTGAAAATATAATAGAGCAGGCAAAACTTTCAGGTGTTGATCTTTATCAACCAGCACTGGATGTAGGTGAAGTTATTAAAACCTGGTAGTAAGGGCATGAAACAGTCAGATAATAAGTTTCATGATACTAAAAATACTTTAAATTTCTAAATCAAGAAACTTATCATAGTTTTTAGATAGATTATCAACTGCTTTCATATATTCTTTCACATGCAGTTTTGAACCGCAGAAACTTACTGCCCCAGCAGTAGAACCGTCTTCAGTAGATGTTTTTAGATTGCCAAAAGCAATAAATCCTTTCTGTTGAATATCTGTCAACGGACTGACAAACATTTCTGCATCTTTTAACATAGTCATACCGGCAGTCCCAACTACATCCCCCATAGCCTTTGGCATTAAATATCTGGCAAAATAGAAAAATATTGGATGTGCCAATGCGTAAAGTTCAAGCAATTCATGGCTTTCGCTCTTACCAAGTTTAGTGCTAAAGAGGCGCCTATTAAACTCTCTCTGATAAGCCAAAAATCCTGCAAGTTTATTTCTTCTGTCAAAAAAATTACCCGGTCGAATAAAAATCAAGCTTAAACTTCTTTCATGATTTGTATAGTTCATTACCTCTGAAACATTGAATGGAATTGTAAATTTGCAGTCATTGAAGTACTCTGTGTGTGAAACTCCCCAGGCCAACATGCTCAAAAATGTCGCCGGACCTGCCATCTCAGCATAATAATTTTTATTTAAATATTTTCTTATTTTAATGAATTTCTCAAAATTTGCATATATTCTTCCTCTGAAAATATTCTTTCCGCAATAAAAAATTTCAGGCTTTGCAGCATTACTAGAAAGTGCAGGATAAAGAACTTTCCCAACAGATCCCCACTCCTCCTTTAAAGCTTGAAGCATTTCCTGCATAGTCATACCATCTACTGGTACGTGATGGTATTGAAACCATAAATCAGCTTCATCGTATGAGTGTGTAAATCTACAAGCAATGTTAAGCAATCCGAAGCCAGGATGTTTTGATTTATTCATATTAGGAGTAGCCAACCTTGCCACTGACATATTCTCATATTTTTCACTGAAAGTATCAAATTGTATAAATGTACTATTTAAAATTCTATCAAGCAGATGTCTAAGCTCATGTTTCCCAGAATGTGAAATTCCAAATTTATAACGTATCCAATTGCGAAGTTTTTTATATATTATCCATGGCCTTCTTGCATCATTTATAGTAATATATTCATTATAAGTATTAATAAATTTACGGATTATTTCATTTATAATTTCTGTTTTTAATCTTGTAAAAGTTTCTCGACTTTTGTCAAAGTAAGGAACTAATCTGATGAGTTTTCCTTTCTTGTCAAATTCAACTTCCATAATATCTGTAAAGTATACCTGTTTTCTTACAGCCCTAAAATGGCTCCATTCAAGTGCCCAGTGGCATTCAGGAGTTTTTATAAGAAATTTCCTCAGTTGTTCAATAAGAATATTTTTTGCTATTGTTAAATTTGCAGGTATTTCATCTGTTCTATAGTATTTCAATCTAAAGCTCGCCAAAACAAATTTAGAATGCTCTTTTCTCAAAAATATACTAGTAGTTTTCCTCCAACCGTTTTCCTCAGTTTTTAAGCCAGCAGCTTTCAAAACCTGAAGTGTTTTGATAAAAATTATTATTAGGAAACTACCAAAAGTCCATTTATCAATAAGTCTGGTCATTTTAACCTTGTTCATGTAATATACCGGTTTATTGACAAATTTATTTATTGGTGTTAAGTGCTGTTCGTTTTCTATAATGTTTTTCTTTGTTTGTCCATTAATATCAGGTTGATTTGTTTCACTGATTATATTATTTAACCTAACAGGAGCTTCCAGAAAATCACATATATAAGAAGCTGTTTTCAGGGGTGCTTCTTCATGAGGCAAATGTCCACAGCTATTAATGACTCTTAAATCAGCATGAAGCAGATCCTTCAGAGTTAAAGCAGATTCAAAATCAATCAAGTGATCATTGTTACCCCATATTACTAAAGATGGAATATCAATACTTTTAATATTCTCTATAAAAGACTGGTAATTTTTTATTTTTATTTGTCTTGCGGCAGCAATTAAGCACTTTTTAGCTCCTTCCATTCGGAGGACATTTCCATAGTGTTTAATTGAATTTTTATCAAATTTATTAAAGTCAAAAAAAGCATTTTTCATTACCTGTTCGACAATAACTTCTTCACTAATAATTTTAAATAAAGAACTATCAAGTTTAGCTTTCGAAACAGCTTCAATAAATGCAGGAACAGTTTTTGACAATCCGGAACTGTTTATCAGAATTAAATTACTAACTTTTTTCTTAATATATTCATCAAATAAGCTAAATAGGCAAACAGCTCCACCAAATGCATGTCCTATCAGTACTATTTTTTCAATACCCAATCTTTCAATAAATTTAGATAAAATCATTGACTGGTCAGATGGAGATAAGCGATAATCACATTTTTTTTCAGAATATCCATGCCCTTTCAAATCTAAAGTAATAACTCTAAATTCAACTGGCAGAAACTTAACAAGTTTTTGCCATGTAATGGAAAAAGAGCCAAAGCTATGTACAAGAAGTATAGGCTGACCTTCGCCTCTATCAGTATAAGCAGTGGATAAACCATTAATGTTAATATATTTATAATCCATATTTTTTTATAAAAACGTTGTTTTAATTAAAAATATATCCATTGAGCTAAAAAATATTTTAACCTAATACAAAGAATAAACTGAATTTGTTAATATAGTAACATCCTTTAGGTTCAAAAGATAAAGAGTTATTCTATAGTTCTCATCCAGTTGAATTGATCTTTATATCTTCCGTATTGAATGTCTGTAAGCCTATCATAAAGCTTTTTTAAAACAGGACCACACTCAGTACCGCCGACTTTATACGTTTTATCACCTCTTACTATATTAGCAATTGGTGTTATAACAACAGCTGTCCCACAGGCTCCAATTTCAGCAAAAGTATCAATTTCATCTAAAGCAATCGGCCTTCTCTCAGCAGTTAAACCTTCAGCTTCAGCCAACTGTAATAATGACATATTAGTTATACTGGGTAAAATAGTTTTAGAAGAAGGTGTAACATATTTACCATCTTTTGTGATTGCAATAAAGTTACTTGTTGTAAATTCATCTATATATTTATGTTCTTTCGAGTCCAAAAACAATACCACAGGAAATCCCTTGCTCTTAGCAATCTTATAAGGTGAAAAACCGGCAGCATAGTTACCTCCTACTTTATAACATCCTGAACCACTCGGGGCGGCTCTATCGTATTCATCTAAAATAATTGCATCAACCGGCTTTATTCCCTGGGGATAATATGGTCCAACCGGAGTAACAAGTACCAGAAAAATATATTCAGTACTTGGAGCAACTCCAATCACAGCCCCTGTTCCGATCAATAGTGGACGAATATATAAAGATCCACCAGTTCCATACGGAGGTACATATTCAATATTTTCCTTCACAACAGTAGTTACAGCTTCAGCATACATCTCTTCTGAAATTTCAGGCATACAAAGATAATCTGCAGATTTTGCCATTCTTTTTGCATTCTCTACATCACGAAAAACCTTAACTGAACCGTCTTTTGTGCAGTACGCTTTCAAGCCTTCAAAACTTTCCTGTCCGTAATGAAGACAGGTGGCCGCAATACTCAGTGTTAAATTAGGGTCTGTTTTTATTTCGCCTTTTCCCCATTTCCCGTTAGAGTATTTATACTCTAAATGGCATTTTGTAGGCATATAGGAAAATGAAAGCTTTGACCAATCAATATCTGCCATGTAAACTACTCCCTGGTAACAATTAGTTTATAATAAAATACCTATATATTATATATAAATTTTAAAGTAATGCAATTTGATAATTTTACTAATATTATCCTATTTTTTTGTAAAAGTTAATTAAATATTAATAAAAAAAAATATTTACACTTTTTTATACTGGATTAATGAAAATTTAAAAATAAAATGTTTAATATGAATTATGCTCAAATTCTATTGTAATTGCTTTTAACAATTATTTTCTTATTTAAGGAGTTTTTTTATGAAATTAATTAGGCCATTTATTCTCACTGCTATCTGTCTCTCATTCACATTAATGACTGCATGTTCTCTTTTCGACCAAAATCCAGATAAAAAACCAATGGAGCCAGGCTCAGGCGGAGGCGGAGATATACAAAGTAGCAGTAACTTCGGCAGCGGAGATCTACTTTCAGAAATGGATGCTAATGCAACAGAAACTCTACCCGGCAGGCCAAGCCATCAATGGTCTCCAATACCTGGTAAAACTTTTCCCACAGTTTACTTTGCATTTGATCAGTCTTCAATCGGCACTTCACAAATATCAAAACTTGAAGCTACAGCAGACTATTTGAAACAGCACAGCAATATCGGAGTTATTATTGAGGGAAACTGTGATGAAAGGGGCAGCGCTGAATATAATATTGGTTTAGGTGAGAAAAGAGCTTTGGCTGTTAGAGATTATCTAAATAAACTGGGAGTTCCAGATACCAGAATGCAGACAATCAGTTACGGGAGTGAAAAACCTGCTGATCCAGGACATAACGAAAATGCATGGCTAAAAAACAGGCGTGCAAACCTAATCCCAGCAAATATGTAGAAATATCAATGGTAAGTGATTGTATCTCAAGAACCACTTACCATTAAATATAAATCATTATGGTAAAAAATTATTCTCTATATCAATCTTATATTTTCATTATTTAACTCTTCAAACTCAATCAATCTTCCAAACCTAATATCTCAAGTTCTAAACTTCCAGTTTTCTTTATCTTAGAGTTTACTGAATTTTAAAATCATCTCCTGATGCTGGAAAAAAATAAAATTGTATGTTATAAAGCGTATTGGGAAGTTTTACTATAAAATATACGTCTTTAATATTTTACCGGAGCATAATATGTCAGAATTAATTCTAGTCAGGCAAATAATTGGGGCATTTGCTTTGGGAGCTTTAATTGGATTTGAAAGAGAATATCATAAGAGTTCTGCCGGACTCAGAACTTATGCAGCAATAGCTTTAGGAGCTTGTTTATTTGGAATACTGTCAACACATTCCTCCGGTCCTTCTATTTATCACAGCGTTGCAGATCCAACGCGAATTGCGGCGCAAATAGTCAGTGGAATTGGTTTCATAGGCGGTGGAGTTATTTTCAAATCAAGTACATTTACCAGAGGATTGACTACAGCAGCTACAATATGGGTAACTGCTGCTATTGGACTTTCTGTGGCATTTAATATGATTCTAGTCCCCATAACAGCAACAATACTAACCATATTTCTTCTTTCACTGAACCACTTCAAATTCTGGAAACAATTAAAAAAAAGGCATGAATTCAAAGGCGAAAGAGATACCGAATAGCCTATTCATAATCTTAAAACACAGGTTCTAGTTGATCAGAATCCAGGCAGAAAATTGTTCTTTTCATTAATAATTGATTTCTCTTCATTTCTATTCATATTCAACCATTCTTCCAATGCTAATACTTCAATCCCTAGGTTCTTAGCTTTTTTAACCTTTGAACTTGTTGAGTTTACATCTGCAGTTACAAGCAACTTCAAATTCTTTGTTACTGTATCCACAGGTTTAAAACCATTTAATTCAGCAAGTTTTTCATAAACCGATCTTTTTTCGGGCATTTTGCCTGTAAAACAGACAGTTTGAATTACTTCAGCATTTTCCTGTTCATCTGTCACTTCAGGTAATGAAGCCAACCATGCTTCCGGCGACAACACATCAGCACCTATTTCTTTAGCTTTAAGTAAAATACTGCTTTTGCTGTCTAGTTTCTTTGTTGTTACTAATGCCTGCAGATTATCAGGCAGGTAAATTACATCTTCTACTTTTATAGCTTTGATTCTATTAAAATGATGCAATTTTAGTAAAGATTCGTAAAATCTAAGGGGTTTAGCAAGCTTACTTGATACAAAATCAAAACAAATAAGTTGATTAGGAATATCATTCATCTTGGTATTTATTATTCTCAAAGCGCTCAACAAATCATCAATAGTAGCTGATTCATCTATTAGTGACGTATATAATTTTTCTGAAAGCTCATTTCCTATTTCAGGTATTATGCTCAGTTGTAGTTTAGTCATTTGCCTTAACTCATACAACGAGTAATCTTTTAATATTTTTTCAGCTACAGTTTGGCCTATGCCTTCAATATTCAAAGCTGCAATTAATTGATAATCTGTAGTCTCTCTTGCCGACTGAATATTTTTATAGAGATTTGATGCAGATTTTTCTTTAAAACCTTCAAGTTTTAAAATATCTGTAACTGAAAGGTTAAAAATATTTTTAAGATTTTCCACCTTCAGCTCTGTCATCATCTTCCTAATGTTAGGCTCGCCAAGTTCTTCAATGCCAATATTTTTTACAGCAGCTAAAATTTTCTGTAAATTTGTTTCAAGGCAATGAGGGTTAATACATCTTAATTCTTTATTTTCCCTCTGCAATGTGCTATTACATGATGGGCATTTATCAATAATAAAAGATCTTCTATTATTGCCTGGTTCTGAATCAACAACATGAGGAATTACATCGCCTGCTCTTTCTATTACAACAGTATCTCCTATCTGCCAGTCATTAGACTCAACATTACTGATATTATGCAGAGTAACATTAGATATTGTAACGCCACTAATTTCAACTGGTTCAATTTTGCCTACCGGAGTTAAATTATTTTTACCAAAACTCCATTCAACATCAAGCAAAACTGATTTCTTTCTTACACTGCTGAATTTAAATGCAATCTGATCTCTGGGATGATGAGCTGTGATCCCCAAAGATTTACCATATTTCCTATCAGATAATTTTATTACAATACCATCCATTGGATAAGGCAAGGATTCTATTTTTTCTAAAATACCAGCCCATTTTTCTTCCAGTTCTATAAACTTAACACTATATGAAATCATATTATAGTCAATAAGTGTTAACTTAGCCCCTTGATGCTGAATTAATGAAATATCTTTTAATCCCATAATTCCGCCAACAGCATTTCTAGAATTTTTATATGGTTTCCCGTCATTTTTAACAACTTTGGAATATATTGTTTTAAAGTCATCATTTCGAATAATAATTTCACCTCTTACTGGACGATCAAGAGGACCTTTATAATCTAATGTTTCAAGTTCTATTAAAGGCACCTTATCTGTTACATTTTCATCCTCTGTTCCCTGCCCTCTGGTGGCTAGGATATTATTAGAGTAGTTCGCTGAAATACCATCATATTTAGGTTGAATCAAATATGTTTCATCACTGTTTCTAGCATTTTCACCAGCCCAAGTTAAAAGACTTTTCTTTCCTTTAGGTGCATCTTTAAAAAAGTAAGTTTTATCCAGTGATATCATCGGCTGACTAAGAACAACTTTTCCAATGCTGGCAACTTTAACAGAACCAACTTTTTCCAAAACAGAATTATCAGGATCTAATTCTTCCAACTTTTGGAGGAGTAAATCGTATTGCTCATCTGATATAGCAGGAGCATTATTTTCCCAATAGAGTTTATTATTCTTTTCTATTTCAGCAACAAGCTGCTCTACTGTCATATTATTAAATTCATCAAACTGCATTGTATAAAATCAAATATTAAATTTATTCAAAATTGTTTCTGCTTTTCTCATTTGTTCTTTAGAGAGATCATTCAAATTAATATCTCCAAATCTTTCTCTTTCTAAATCAGGAAATCTTTTCGTCAGTACATTCTCAAAATTAATTCCGCTTTCTGCCAAAAGATTGACTTTACCACAATATTCCAATACATCTTCCATATATTCAGGCAGCCAAAAAGCTCTTGAACCAGCATCATATATAGTACATCTTTCAATTGGGTAAGAAGGTTGCTCATATTGAGATTCTACAAACTCAGGTGCCATTAATGAATATCTTCTAATTAAATCAGTGCCGGTTATTTTAGTAAATAGCGGTGTGTCTTTATCAGCTACCTCAAATCTACCTTCAAAATATATAATTGAAGATTTTTGGTATTCTGGAAAAAGATCTCTGCACAGCTTATCTGCTTCACATATTATTTCTTCAGATTTTTTACCTCCAATAGTGAAAAACAGGAGTGATTTGAGCTGTGAATCCTGTTCTTTTACAGCTTTAACCAGTTCATTTATTGCATGTTTAAGGCTTGTACCGGTAGCAACTACATCACCAAAAACTGCAGTAGCAATTTTTGGAGTATAAACTTTTTTGTAGTGGCTTTCTGTTATATGCCAATCTTCAGAATTTTTACTTATTCTTGCTCTTTGAGCACTGATAAATGCTGATCCATGGCAATTCCAGCCATAGGCATCAGCCAGAGCCTCTCTTAAGCCAAAATTTAATCCGCCTCTTAATATATGAAAAACAATAGTTTCCTGTTCTTTTATATTTAACTTCTGTATATTAGCTAAGTTGGTAAGAACTGAAGTACATGCCTTTCTCAACAATTTTGTATATTGATTGCCTACAACAAATGGATCATTGCAGATCATGCGGCTTTCAGGTGTTGAAACAATATATCGATCAATGCAAGATGACCTTTCATCACTGTCAATTGCATATATTGAGGCTTCATCTTTATTAACTAACAAGCTGTTTAACATTATTATTTTCCCTAAATTTATATTAATAAAATTTTATTTTAAATTACTGGCTAAAAACTTTTTCATCATATGCAAATAGTAATTTATCATTAATCATAAATAATTAAATACCCTCTGTATAATGAAGGCATAATTGATAAAAATTATGCATTAATGTTTACTATTCCATACCGACAAGAAACCATGGATTTAAAAGTTCTTTCTTATTATAAATCAATTCTTTTTGGGTTTTCCAATTAATAACTTTTCCACCGGCACCTGTTACAATTGCATGCCCGGCACCTGTATCCCATTCCATTGTAGGTGCGAATCTTGGATAAATATTAGCTTTCCCCTCTGCTACTAAGCAGAGTTTCAAAGAGCTGCCAATTGAAACTAAGTCTATTTCACCATGTTGCGTTTTCTTTTTATCAATGAATTCTTTCGTTTCCTGGGTCATATGAGACCTGCTTGCGATTATGGTATATTTTGTAAGTAAATTTTTTACAGGCAATTTTATTCCCATATCGTATAAATTCTTTTTCAAAGCAGTTTTATAATCTACGTTTTCAATTAAAAAAGCACCATTATATATAATACTGAAATATAGTTTTTTTAATACAGGAGCATAAACCACCCCCATTACTGGAGTTTGATTTTTAATTAATGCAATATTTACAGTAAATTCTCCATTTTTTTTCAAAAACTCTTTTGTCCCGTCAAGAGGGTCAATTAACCAAAACAAATCCCATTTATCACGTTCTTCAAAAGGTATTTTTTTCCCCTCTTCACTTAGAATCATAATTCCATCATCAGAAAGACAATCCTTAATAATATTATGAGAATTAATATCAGCTTGAGTCAGGGGAGAATTATCTTCTTTTAGTTTTTCATTAAAATTATCTGAAGAATAGATTCTCATTATGGCATCACCGGCTTCCAGTGATGCTTCCACAGCTTTATACAGTAAGTTTTCCAAATTCATTATTTTCAATGGTTAATTAGTTGTATTTAATTTAGTTAAATTATAAAAACTCATAGCATTTTCTGTTGTCGCGTCTGCTAATTTATCCAGCTTAATTCCTTTAATATCAGCTATCTTTTCTGCAACATTTACTAAACGTTTTGGAAAATTTGTTTTACCTCTAAAAGGAATAGGTGAAAGATAAGGAGAATCAGTTTCAATTAAAAGTTTATTGTCAGGAATGTTTTTTATTAATTCTCTTACATTTTCTGCTTTTGGAAATGTAACTATTCCGGTAATACCGATATACGCACCCAAGCTGAGGAAACTATCAAGCCACTTTGCATTACCAGTATAACAGTGAACAACAAATTTACCCCCAGAGCCTGCAAAATCGCTTAATATTTTGTGTGTTTCGCTATAAGCATAAAATCTATCATCTTTATCTCTTGTATGCACGACCAGAGGTTGGTTCAACTCTAATGCCAATTCAGAGAATTTTTCAAAAACTATCCTTTGAGCTCTTCTGTCAGAATTATCATAGAAATAATCTAATCCTACTTCTCCAACAGCAACAAATTTTCCATGATCTGCAAATTTTCTGAATTTTCCAATACTCTTTCTGTATTCATCTGCATAATGTGGATGAACTCCTGCAGTAAACCAACAGTTCTCGACTTTTTCAGCAATTTTGGCAGAGTCCACTGAGCTGTTGTAATCTGCTCCAATACATACAAAATAGTTTACTGAATTGTCATTTGCCTCTTTAATGATCTGCCTGTAATCTGTTTCCCCGTCCCAGTGAAAATGTGTATCAAATAAATTCATATTTTATAACCAGAAATTAATAGTAAAGATTGAATAATAGTTAATTCAATACTTTAACATATATTTATTTTAACTCCAGATCAAAATAATAATTTTATTTTGCAGCAGACCTATGAAATAAATTTTTCAATTTTAGCAAAGTGTGATTTATCTGTTCTATCTGATCGTTATATAAATCATCTTGTGTAGTTGATAAGCTTTGTATAATTTTTCCACTAAGTAATTCCGTAATTTTTTTCATGTTTCCCCCCAAACATATTTTTATGACAATATTTATAACCACCAAAAATCTGAAAAGATTTGTAATAAATATTAAGGATAAACATATTATTACAAACTATTTACTTATAAAAACAATTAACTATTATGTGATTTTTGTTCACTATTGACAAATAAATAAGTCATTATTTCATTTTTTTCACAGTTTAATAATTAAAAACGGCTTAAAACATGATTAGAAAATCAAGAATTGAAGACTCTGACCAAATTTGTTCAATTTATAATTATTATATTATAAATTCAATATCAACCTTTGAAGAAGCAGAACTGCATCCAAAAGAAATATGCAAAAGAATTAAATATATAACAGAAAAATATCCATGGTTTGTATATGAATATCAAAACAGAGTTATTGGTTATGCTTATGCAAGTGAGTGGAATCCAAGAAGTGCATATAATTCCACAGTCGAAGCTTCTGTTTATATCGATAAGGATTTCCTTGGGCATGGATTTGGAATAAAGCTATACAGAGAATTACTTGACGAACTAAAAGCAAGACAATTTCATTCAGTTCTTGGAATAATAAGTCTTCCAAATAACTCCAGTATTTTACTACATGAAAAATTTGGATTTAAAAAGATAGCACATTTTACCGAAGTGGGTTATAAGTTTGATAAATGGATAGATGTTGGATGTTGGGAATTGCTTTTTCATGTTTATAAAATACGTAATAATAAAAAAACAGTCTAACATGCTTTAAATAAAATGATAAAATAATTTTATATTCAAAGCACAAAATAATATATCTTCTAAAAAAAATTAAAAAAATTAAAAAAAATGTATCAAAATTTTCAAGCCTTTAGGATAAAATATTTTAATACAGAAAATTGCAATTTTTAGGAGGTCTTTTTATGAATTCAAAACTTGAAATAATTGAAAGAAATTTGGGCAGCAAATACGGTACCGAAGATTTAAAATCTCTAAAAAAAAGCCATTACTGGAAAGAAATTTCTGAAAAACATGAACTATGCGATGAATTTATTGAAAAGTATAAAAAATTGCTAAACTGGGAATCAATGTCCAAATACCAAAAACTATCTGAAGACTGTATAAAAAAACATAAGAATTTAGTTAACTGGAAAAGAATTTCAATTTTTCAAAATTTGAGTGAAACTTTTATTATAGAACATAAAGAACTAATAGATTGGAAAAAAATTTCTGGACACCAAAAACTATCTGAAGAGTTTATTGAAAATCATCATCACCTTGTTGACTGGATTGGTATCTCCATCTGTCAAAAGTTAACTAAAAATTTTATAGCTAAATATAAGCATTTAGTTGATTGGGAATCAATAGTTGAGTACCAAGAACTTGATGAAGGTTTTATCGGTGAACATTGCAGTAGCACGACCTAATTATTTACTTGAATTTTACTGGATTATTCCTTTTTTGTATCAGACATTGCAATTATAGAAAGAGCCGCCATTGTCGTTGGTGAGACTACATCTGTTACTCCAAGCTTTTTCGCTTTTTCAATGTTGCTTTCATTCTCTATTCTACTGATAAGTTTAATTTTGATATCTTTCATTTTATCAAGCATTTCTTTTACAGTGAGTATTGTTAAAATATTATCAGAGTCTTCATCAAAAGCACATATTACAGCCTTTGCATGAGCAAGTCTTGCATCATAGAAAGTCTTCTCACTAGAAGTACTTCCTATAATTTTATTTATATCAGGATCAATATCAGGAAATTTTCCCAAACTTTCATCTATAACTATAAACGGTTTATCTGTCTTTTGATAATTCTGAATTAGAACCTTTGATAATTTTGTATATCCGCATATTATTGTATGATCATGAAGATTAGTTATTTTTCTCATTATTTTTAATATTCCTCCCATTCTGTTTTGTACTATTGGTGCAACTAAAAAAGATAATGTAGTTATAAACGATCCAAGTCCTACAAGGATCATTGTTACAGTAAATAATTTAGCCTCTTGAGTTAATGGCCCAATATCACCATATCCAACAGTTGCGTATGTTACTATCGTAAAGTAAAATGCGTCAGTAACTGTTTTTATATTGGAAAACTGAGCTCTTAAAATATAACTTCCGAAAGTGCCGTATGAAAGTGCTGCTATTACTGAAACCCATGCAACCATCTGCTTATAAAGAATAGTATTATTAGTTGACTTAAGATGAAAAAGTTTATATGACACTAAAAGAATAATCAGCAGACTAATATTAAATATAAATGCTTTTATTACAGAATGATAGAAATAGTTATCGAGTATAAAAATAAGAAGAATTATTATTGATATTAACCAGGATTTACGTTTGCTTTCAAAAACTCCCTTACTTGTAAAAATCAAACAGAAACCAAGAAAAACACCTACTATAATTCCTAAATTTTGACAGCCTTGAGGGAAGATATTTGTTTTTATTTCGTATAATACATGAAATTCATTTTCAAAAAGAGGAAGAATCGACATAAAAATATGCAATATACCATCCAGTACTAATAATATGGAAAGTATTACAGGAATCTTTATTTTAAATTTATAAAATTTCATATAAAATCAGACACGCACGGATTAAATAAGTTTTAAATTAGTAATTAATTAAATATGATTTAATTTTTACACTTTTGTAAATTAAGCTATATTCGTAAATAAACAGTTTCCAGAAATTGTATTAAAAAAAATGATGACCTACTCTTTATTTAGTAAATTAATCAAAAGTTTACAAGTAGCGGTTTGATTAAACTTCTTAAAAAATAAATTTTTGAGACTTGCACAAAAGCTGCCAGTAATGGCATGTAGTGTAATTAACTGTCAAATACTAAATAATCAATATCTATCGATAAAATATGAAAAATCGATATTCACTGTTATACGTCAAAGATTCATAAATATCAAATAGCTGTAAATTTACCAAATTTTTCAAGCAAACTCTAATTATAAAAATATATATATCAGTGTATGGTTTTATATGGCAATTATGTGTATAATTACACATAAAAAGAGAATGTTGGTTTAGATTCATTAATTATAAAATCAGCTTAATAAACAGCAGATAAATTAACAGTTTTTCACATCTCATATTCTATATTTTAAACAAATTGATAAATACTTTGCAGGATAAATTACTAAAACAATGTTTCAGGTCAAAACATGCTTAGCTGTAATATGGAATAAAAAAGGGCATGTCTATGCCATTAAATCTTCTAAAGCAAAGCATGGCATCAAAATTGTAAAAAATTACTCTTCAACTGATGAAGCACTTTCATTATCTGAAAAGTTAAACAAAGCTTTCACTGCCGTTGATGGAATTTCTGAAGAGAGAATTATTATTGGAGGCTACATACCAACTGCTTTAACTTTCGACATTGAAGTTCCGTCATTAACAATTTCAGATATTACTCAATTTTTGAATTATGAGCTATCGCGATATATTCCTTGCTCAGTAGATGAGTTAAAATGGTGTTTTAGACCAATAAAATATTCAGACAATGAAAAAAAAATAGAAAAAGTTAAAATTTTCACAGTTAGACATTCCGAATGGGAAAAAATCATAGAAAGTATTACTGAAGCAGGAATAAAAATAGACTGTTTTATGCATCCATTTCTATCGGTTGGTCCATTATTAAGTAATATGGATCTATATTTAAGTGATATGGATGAAAACTACTATTTAAAATCACTGCAAATAAATGATAGTGAGTATTCATTTTATAACAAACTATATGACAAAACCAAAGATACCGATAAAGAAGAATCTGAATCAGATATTTGGTTTAAAACTAAATATAAAAATATACTCGGTGAAAATTGGAAAAATTATATACCGGCAATCATTTTAGCGAGATATTGTTTTAACAAAAGTTATATTAAAGATACAAAATACAGCTTGGAATTACCAAAAACATTTTATCCCAAAAGATTTAGACACTTAAAAATTCTTGCTGCTTTCTTAACAGTAATTTTTATCGTAATGCTAGGTTTTTATATTGTGAGATCAACTACAGATAATAATGCAGTTATCAATAAACTTCTTTGGCAAAAAAATCAGTTGATGTCAGCTCTTAATAATTTAAAAGATAGAGAGTTTAGAATGAAAAAAACAGATACTGCAATTAATCAACTTGTCAGTACAGAACCAGATGATATCCTCCTCCTTGAGTATCTGAATTACTTTGCAGAAAACATCCCAAAAACAGTTTGGGTTACTAACATAAACACTTATCAGAATAAAATTAACCTTACTTTGAAAACTAACAGTTCTAGTGAAAACCTTCTTTCTCAATTTTACAAATCAAATCTTTTTACGCTTGAAAATAACAGAAGAAGAAAAACCAGTGACGGCACTGAATACATTTATATGACACTAAAGAAAAAAGATAATAAAAAAGACATAGAATCTTTATAAGATGTTTAAATTTAAAAAAACAGATTTTTCATTAAAAAATTTTAAGAACTTAGATAAAAGACAAAAGAAAAAACTTGTTGCACTCCTAGTTATTGTTTTTCTCGTCTTTTTTGTAATTATTCAAAATATCAGTTCAATAGGTTCATCATCCGGCAGTTCTGAAAGCGTTCAGCAAATCAGCTATGAAATTATGCATTTACAAAAAGAGTTAGCAAGAGAGCAGTTGAACTATATAAAAATAAAGAATAGAGAAAATTTATTCAAATCAAAAAAAAATGATTTCTGGTACCCTTCTAAAGGAATTAATATGAACCTTGCTATCACTGGTAAAATTCAGGATATTGCCAAGCAGTCTAAAGTAGAAATGAGAAACCTAGGAACAATCCAGCAGGATAGCTCCAGTGATAATATCAGCACTTCTGAATTTGATTTTGCCTGTTCAGGCACCATGGAAGCAGTCACTAAATTTGTATACCAGGTAAGCATAATGAAACCTAAAATGTATTGGGCAAACTGCTCTTTAAGGCCTGACAGCATGCAGAACACTAATACTATCTATTTATCAGCTAATTTAAAATTTATATCAATTAAAAATAAAGTAATTTTGAATTTATTTGATCAAGGAACTAAGAATACAGAAAGCATCAAAACAGGCACACGCAAATGAAAATAGTCTATGCTATTATTATTCCTCTATTATTAATTCTTATTATGGTGACAGCTTATTTACAGCTGGAATATCAGCCTCCTCCATATGACCCTGAATTAGAAAATAAAACCCAGCATCTGGTCAATGGTATGTCCTGGGAAAAAAATATGCACTCTCCAGAAAATATCAAGAAGAGCACACTCCTTTTACCTTCTGTCTGGGAAAAAAATATTTTTGACCCTGCCAGAGGCAGTTCAGTTGCAGACGTATCTGTTTCATCTGCTAAAGCCGGGGGAATGGAGTTGTTGGGAATTTACAGCTATGGCAAGACTAAAGGAGCTATAATAAGTGTAAGACAGTCTAATCAACCAGGATCACAGTATAACCAGGAAAGAAGATATCAGTATAATCAAGGAAAAAAATATGGAGCTAATAGAACAATTCAAGCTCTTAAAAAACCTAAAATGTACTTTGAAATTGGAGAAAAACTTCCAAATAATTTCATTTTAAAATCAGTTGGTGACAATTATGCAATTGTAGCAGGAGGCGGGGAAGCTTTAAAACTTACTATTAAATATGGGACAAAATCAAGTATGCAGAGGGTTGATCTTGCAAACAAAAATAATGTAAAACAGCAGATATCTGTAATACAGAGAGCAAAACAGATAAAAGGTAGAAAAAAAGAGGTCAATGTGAAAGTTGAACCTGTTGCGAAACCAGCTAACAATAATACAATTAATTCTATAAGGAAGTAAGTATTTATTATATAGTTAATTACCAAAAAACAAAATTAAATTTATTAAATATTAAAATCTACATACTAAGCATAAGAATTTTAACAAAGAATGGTATTGAAGTTCATAAATAATTTCATAATAAAATACAGAATAATTTATTTATTCTTTTCTCTGCTTCTCTCTCTCTGTCTATTTTCCTGTAACTCTGTTGAAACTCCTGAAGATGTCAAAGCCAAGCCCAGCAACGATAAAGAAGAAATTTTAGACATAGCCGGAACTCATGATAATTCTAAAAAAATAGATGATGATAGGGTTGAATCATTAAAACCACCTAAAAAAGCGACACTGTCAGAAAAAGAAGTTGACAATCTGTTAAGCAAAAAAGAGCCGGAAAAAATAGAAGGTGAAAAAGTACCGTTTTACAGCTCCTTACTAAAAAAACACAGTAAATCAGGAAAAGTAAATAAAGTTACTATTACATTTAATGCCGCTCCTATAGAAGAAGTAGTGCCTGTCTTTTCAAAATTACTGAATTTCAACTTTTATTTAGATCACAAAGTTACCGGTGTCGTTACAATGTCAATAAACTCTAAATTAAGCCAAAAAGACCTTTGGGGTATTTTTGAGCAAATCCTGTGGCTGACAGGTTCATACTGCTCACTGGATAATGATATGCTTCATATTTTGCCATTTGATGAAATGGCAAAAGAAAGGGGTATATTTACAACTCCTAAAACAAATGTGAGTGTTGTTATGTTTAAGCTTAAAAATGCTAAAGCAAAAGGTTTTATAGAACATTTAAAACCTTTTGTAACTGACGGTGCCACCATCATTGATATTGAATCTCAAAATGCAATCCTGGTTGTCGAAGCACCTGACAACATCGAAAAACTTAGAAAAATAGTGCATATTCTTGATACTGCAAATAAGGTTAACTGGCCTAAAACAGTTATTAAGTGCACACATATACCTCCTTCAAAAATTGCAAAAGAATTAGTTACGGTTCTTCCAGTTCTTGGATTTCCAGTAACTAATATCAAAAAAAAAGGAAAAGCTGAAGAACCTGGAACAATAAATATTCAGGGAATTGACAGAATGGGGCTACTCGTTGTCTCTGCTGCCAACTGGGAAGCAGTAAACGAGGTAAAAAACTGGGTCTTTGCATTAGATAGGTCAGATATTGGAGAACAGGACAAGGTATTTGTCTACAATATAAGAAACGGCCAAGCTGATCATATTATTCAGGCACTATCCGTTATATTCAATGTCAAAGGAGAAACTTTAAAAGTTAAAAAAACTAGCCTTAACTCAGCTTATGGAACAATGGATTCCAATAATCAAAATCCAGATAACTCATCAACAGACAGCAACGAAGCTGGAAGTTTACCTTCAGGATTTATGGCTACAGCTTATGATATTAGCAAAATCAACTCAGGCGATACAAACCAAATCAACAGTTCTGATAACAGCAGTGAAAGTAGTAAAAAGGATAAATACCCCATCAGCGTTTTTGAAGTACCTACAAAAATTTTTGCTGATGCAGTGAATGAAAGGCTAATAATAAGGACCACCGATAGAGTTTATGCTATTATGAAAGCACTTTTAAACCGAATAGATACTATACCTTCACAAGTTTTACTTGAAGTAACAATTGCCGATGTTTTACTTACTGCAAAAACAGATTTGGGGTTGCAGATAGAGGGATATTTTAGGGCAGACGGTGCAAATTATCAATACGGAACTGACTATAGTATTGCCTCGCCTGCAGAGGGTGGTTTAGGGTTTGGCGGCGGAGCTGCCGATCATGCATCTCCTTCCGGTGCTCTTGAAGCTCTTGCAGTAGACAATAAAGTAACCCTTCTGGCGTCACCTGAAATACTTGTCCAGAGCAATACTCAGGCGCATATTTCTGTAGGAGACAGTATACCAATGCTACAAAATTCAGGAGCAAATACAAATTCAGGCGGCGGTGATACTGGTACCACCGGTTCCAGCCTTAATGTAACAAGTAATTACGATTATAAAGATACCGGCGTAATTTTAAAAATAACACCTCATATCACTAAAGGAGGGCTTATTAGTTGTGACATAGATCAATTAGTATCCCTTGTGGATGAAAATGCTACAAATGCCACAAAAAATGGAGGATTGACTCCTACTATCAGACAAAGAAGAGTAGTCACTACACTGAGCCTGCCTAACAAGGGAACAGTTATAATTGCAGGTTTAATTCATGAACAGAAAAGTGATCAATTAAATACTGTACCTTTTCTTGGAAATATCCCTGTACTTAACAGATTTATTGGAAAAACGCAAGTAAATAATTCAAGAACAGAATTATTATTAATGGTGACGGCTAACATTGTCACTAAGACTTCTAGTCTTGATCAAATGGTTGAAAGATATAGAAATTCTGTAAAATTAATTCTTGAAGCAAATAATGAAACTAACATAAATAATAACATTATCTTAGATTACAGTTCCCAAAATACCATTATATTAAAATAAATCATAACAGAACGCAAAAAAATCAATTTTTAATTAATTATGAAAAAGATTCAAAATTTGAGATTTATAATTGAAACAACACTGATGAATAAAGCTATATTATACATAATTATTTTTACAGCAATAAGTTTTACTTCCTGCAATACGCCAAACGCCAGTTTTGAAAATGATGATAAAAAAGATAAATTAAAAGATGGGATATATAAAAAGAGCATACCGATTGCATCTTCTCCGAAAGCTGATAAATCAATAGCTCAAAACAAAGTAAAATCTCTTAAAACAAAACATAAAATTAAACTTTCTCAAAAAGAAATTGATGCACTCTTCAATAAAAAACAAAAAACAAAGGAAAAAGAAAAAGTTGAATTACCTTTTTACCATTATTTTTTGAATAAAAACAAAAATGCAAATAGAATAAACCATGTTACAATAAGCTTAAATGCGGCACCAATTGAAGAAGTTGTTCCGATATTCGGTCAACTTCTTGATTTTAATTTTTATATTGATCCTAAAATTAAAGGTGTTGTATCAATGTCTTTAGATTCTGACATTCAACAGAAAACTCTTTGGGAAATTTTTCAGCAAATATTATGGCTGACCGGCTCTTATGCTTCTCTTAATAATGAAGTAGTAAACATACTGCCCTTTGATAAAATGGCTAAAGAGCGGAACATAATCTTTAATCCTAAATCCAATGTGAGTGTTGTACTTTTTAATCTGAAAAATGCAAAATCTAAATCAATAGCAACACAATTAAAACCTTTTATAACTGAAGGTTCAGTACTGATTGAAATTGAATCACAAAATGCTGTACTGGTTGTTGATGCCCCAGACAATATCGAAAAGTTAAAAAAAATTGTAAAAATTCTTGATAAAAAATATAAAATCTCCTGGCCTAAAACAGTAATTAAATGTGTAAACGTTCCTCCTTCTAAAATAGCAGAGGAATTGGTTAAAATCATGCCTATTCTTGGATTTCCTGTTACTCATATTGAAAAGAAAAATAAACCTGAAGAACCTGGAACAATCAATATAGAAGGCATAGACCGTATCGGACTTATTGTTGCATCTGCAGCAAATAATGAAGCATTACTTGAAGTAAAACGCTGGATCAACATATTGGACAGAACTAATATTGGAGAGCAGAATCAAGTTTATATTTATAAAGTAAGAAACAGTAAAGCTGAACAATTAATCCAGGGTTTATCAGTTATTTTTAATGTTAAAGGAGAAACTCTGAAAGCTAAGCAAAAAAAAATTCAAAACAGTACCAGTGGTAGCTATTCATCAGGAAACAATGATTTATCGTCAGTTTTTGGCAAAGAAGGATCCACAAATTCAAATCAAAACAGCAACTCTACATTTGGAACAGTAGCAACTGCATATGAAATAAGTAAGATTAATTCAGAAAACAGTAATCAAAACAGCTCAGGTAATATTGATAAAAGTAGTGATTCCGGTAAAAAAGATAAGTATCCTGTCAGTTTATTCGATGTTCCAACAAAAATTTTTGCAGATGGAGCCAACGAAAGATTAATTATAAGAACTACTCCAAGAGTTTATTCTATGATAAAAGCCCTGCTTGAAAGAATAGATACAATTCCTGAACAGGTTCTTATTAAATTGGTTGTTGCAGATGTAGAACTAGACGCTCATACACAATTTGGACTACAAATTCAAGGACAGTTTCAGGTAGAAGGAGCACAATATAAATGGGGAACAGATTACGGTTATGCAGAAAGCGGCGGAGGTTTTGAATTTTTTCAATATGGCCTTAGCGATGGCGTTAACCAGAACATTAAAGGATATGTTAAAGCTTTGCAGGAGACTCAAAAACTTACAATCCTTGCTAGTCCTGAAATAGTTACCCAAAATCATAGTAATGCCATGATAGCTGTAGCTGAAACCATACCAATTCAGACTTCAGGAGTTAACACAAATGGTTCAAATATACCTGATGATGATACAAATGATACTGATAGAACGGATCTGACAAATGCTTATGATTATAAAGATGTAGGTCTTATATTAAAATTAACTCCACACATCACTAGAGGAGGTATAATAAAAATAGATATGGATCATTTACTTTCGAACGAAAAGCCAAATTCTAGATTTTCTTACTTACCTACAATTACACAAAGAAGGATGAGTACTACTTTAAATATCCCAAATAAGGGAACGGTTATAATTGGGGGTATGATTAAAAATACAAATCAAGATCAATTATCAACTGTCCCGTTTTTAGGAAATGTACCAATTTTAAACCGTTTATTTGGTGATACTCAAATAACGAAGAAAAGAACTGAACTAATATTAATGGTGTCAGGAGAAATTATAAAAAAAACTACAAGCTTAGAAAAGCTGCTTGTAAGGTATAAAAATGCATCAAAGCTTTTGACAGAAGCTTATTCAAAAGAAAATATTAATAATAACATTATTTTGGAAGCCAGCTCAAAAAATAAAATTATTTTACGCTGATTATTTTAGAGTTTAATTATGAGCTTTATTGATATAAAATCAAGAGAAGTACTGGATAAACTCACTTCTCTTATGACTGAGTTATATGAACACTATACACCTGACCTGAGCTGTGAAGGTAGGCGGGAAGTGGATTGGGATTTATGCAGCAAAGGAATACTTCCTGAACTTGATCTTCTTAAAACTTATCATAAGATAACTAATTTTAAAATACGAGATGAAGAAGAGCTGAATCAAATTGAAAACTTCGATTCACTTACTCTGGACTACCTTGAAAATCAGTGCTGTATTCCTTTCAAATGGAGTGAAGATGAAATAGAAATTGTTCTTTCTGATCCATATTCGATTGACTTAATTTATTATTTATTCGATAAACTATTCGATTTAAAAGTTACTTTTACACTGGGGCGAAGAAGTGTAATAGAAAGATTAATTCAGGAAGTTTACAATAGAGAAGATGTAGATGAAACTGGAGAAGATGCATTCAATAATGCTGACAGCGAAGAAGCTCTGCGTACAATGGCTTCTGAAGCCAAAATCGTCAGGCTGGTAAATGAGATGTTCTCACGGGCAGTTGAGATGGATGCCAGTGACATTCATGTTGAACCTGAAGAAAACAAATATGTGATAAGGTTCAGAATTGACGGTATTCTTAAGGAATTCATGTCTGCTTCCTTAACTCAATATCCTGCAGTTGCATCTAGAATAAAACTGGTAGGTGGTCTGAATATCGCAGAAAGCAGACTGCCACAGGATGGGAGAACAAGTATTCAGCTTGGAAAAAGCGATATAGATATAAGAATCAATACAATTCCAACCCTCAATGGAGAAAGTATTGTGCTGCGACTACTAAGAAAAGATGCTATGGAATTTAAATTAAAAAACATGGGCATGAATGATACCATGCTAAAAATATTTGATAAAATTATCGCTATGCCTCACGGCATCATACTTGTTGTAGGACCAACCGGCAGCGGAAAATCAACGACTTTATATAGTATTATGTCACAGTTGAATACTCCTGGGAAAAAAATAATAACGATTGAAGATCCTGTAGAGTATAAAATTCCAAGGCTGTCTCAAATGCAGGTAAATCCCAAAATTGGCTTAGATTTTGCAGGAGCACTTAGAAACATAGTTCGCCAGGATCCCGACATAATTCTTGTCGGAGAAATAAGAGACAGAGAAACTGCCGACATATCGATTAATGCCGCTTTAACAGGACATTTAGTTTTGAGTACATTACATACAAATGATGCTCCAGGAGCTGTAAGTAGGCTGCTAGACATGGGAGTAGAAAATTTTCTAATTTCATCTTCTTTAATTGCTGTACTTTCGCAAAGACTTGTGAGGAAAATTTGTATCAAATGCAATGGTAAAGGTGTTAATTCCAAAAATATCAAATGCAAAAAATGCGGAGGATCAGGATTTAAAGGCAGGACTGGTATTTTTGAATTAATGCCAATTAATGATGATATTAGAAAAGCTATATTGAATAATGCAGACAGTTCATCTATTAAAGAAATAGCAGTTAATAGCGGAATGCTACCTCTGATTAAAGATGGTTTAGAAAAAGTAGACCAGGGAATAACAACAAGAGCTGAAGTTGTCAGAGCTTCTTCAGATGAATAGAATAAATCATGAGTCTTTATAAATATAAAGTTGCCAATAAAAGCGGAAAATCTTTTGATACAGTAATCGAAAGTGATACTCAAAAGGACGCTTTAAAAAAATTACGAGGGAGAGGCCTTGTTCCTCTCGAATCATATGGAGAAACTACACAGGCAAAAAGCTCTTCAAAAGGATTAAAATTCTGGTCTAAAAGTTCTTTTAATGTTATCGAATTTACAAATAGACTTGTTCCGCTGCTAAAGGCTCAGATCCAGTTAGAAAGAGCTTTGGGGATTATTGCTGACGGCAGTGAAGAGCCAGAACAGAAAGAAGTAGTTAACAGCATAAGAAGAGGACTTCATGAGGGGAAAAAGTTTTCAGAATTAGTTAGAAGCAACAGTATACATTTTCCAAATATTTATGCAAACCTTGTTGAGGCAGGCGAAGAAACTGGTGCACTTAAAGATGTGATGGTTGAACTCCAGCATTTTCTTAATTACAGAAAAGAAACAAAAGATTTTATGGTTACAAGTTCAATCTATCCTGCAATAATACTTTTTGTAACTTTCTGCGTTGTAGTTCTACTCTTCACAGTTTTTGTCCCAAGATTTTCAAAAATTTTTCTTAACATGGGTAAGCCTCTCCCACTCCCCACCAAAATTCTACTCGACACAAGCAATATAGCTACAAGTTTATGGTGGCTTTGGCTTCTAATAATAGCCGCTATAACTTATTTTATCTCAAGAGTAAAAAAAGGTGGAAAAGCCAGATCGTGGGTTGACACACACCTGCTAAAACTACCTGTACTTGGCGAAATTATTTACGTTATGGAAGCAGGAACATTTATAAAAACCCTGGCAGTCCTGATTAATAACAATGTGCATCTTATAAAAACAGTAAGCATCGCTACAAAAGTTATAGAAAATAGAGATATCAAAAAGTCTCTTGAGAGTGTAAACAGTGATTTAAAAGGCGGGAAAAAGCTATCTGCAGCACTATCAAAAAGCACATTCATGCCTAAAGTTGCAATTCAAATGCTGGAAGTAGGAGAAGAATCAGGCAATATGGGTGGTATGCTTGAACAGGTTGCAGATCAGTTGGAAAAAGATATGAAAGTAAAAATCAACAGACTGCTGGCATTATTTGAACCTGCTGTAATATTATTTTTAGCTTTCGTGGTACTTGCTGTTGTTTTATCTATTTTTATGGCAATAATGGAAATGAATAATGTTTAAAAAGAAAGGTAATTAACATGAAACGTAAGAAAAGAATTAAATATTTTACTTTAATGGAAATGGTAGTTGTTATAGCTATCATAGCTCTTTTAGCTGCAATTGTAACGCCAATGTACTTCAAGCATGTAAAAAAAGCTAGAGTTACGACAGCCAGAACTCAGATTTCCATGTTCGGCCAATGCGTTATGGACTATCAGCTTGATACAGGTAAATATCCTCAATCACTACAGGACCTCATTACTAATGGTTCAGGCAGTAAAAGATGGGATGGTCCTTACCTTAAGGCAACGTCAATTCCGTTAGACCCATGGGGAAATAAATATGTATATGCATCTCCAGGACAACATGGAGCATACGACATTTACAGTTACGGTCCAGACGGGCCATCAGGGGGTAAATCCAAAATCATAGGAAATTGGCAGCATCAATAGAAGAAAGAATTTTACATTACTTGAAATGATATGCGTATTGGCAATTTCTATATTGCTGATAGGCATTGTTATAGGCCGGATTGGTAAAACTCCGGCTTTTTTAAATTTTAAGGATTGTGTTACCGGCATAGAAAATGTTTTTAATGAAGCCGCAACCCGCGCAGAAACCACAGGCAGAAAAGTTGTTGTTGTTTATAGGAACAGAAAATTTTGTCCATATGGACTTAAAGTGGATTACAGCAAATATAATTATATGACATATACAGTACCTAAAGCTGTATTTATTAAATTCTCGAATCAGAACGATACAATACCTAGATTCACATTTTTCCCCAGTGGTTTAACATCGGGCCCAAGTATAAAATTAGTGCTTCATGGACATATTGCCGTTATTAGAATTTCTAAATTAACAGGACTTCCAATTGTTAAAACAAATGATTAGAAAGAAAAAAATATTAAATTTTACACTAATTGAGGTAATTGTTGCTATTGCCATTTTAAGTCTGGGACTAGTCGGAGCTATGGCTATGAGCGGTACGTCAAAAAGAAGAGTTGATAAAGCATACAATAGATGGAGATCACAGCACTTACTTACCCAGGCAGGTGAATACTATCTTTTATGCGGTCCTAATACTGAAATTCCTAATGATATATTCCTGTATTCAGATGTAAGGGCATCCTGCAATGCTGTTGAAAGTGTAAATTTACCTAATAATCTACCCACTCAAATAAAAGACTGGAGCTTATTTTCGTATAATATAAAATTAACCGGAGCATATAATATTAATGTTATGGTTGATAAAATTGTTCACTCAGTTAATACATCCAACTTTACAATAGAAAAAATAAACAGCAACTAAATTTTTTATCCCATTTTAAATACAGAAATTATGTAATGATAAATTTAACACATAACAAAGAAAAATTTTCAAATGATTCAGGTTTTACTCTTCTGGAAATGCTCTGCGCACTGTTTATTTTTACTATGATCATGCTGACTGTTGGAACAGGCATGTTTATAATACAGCAAAGCCTAAAAAAAGTTGATAATAAAAGCCATATTCTCAACACCTATTTAAGACTAGACAGAGTTTTTAGTACATGTTTTAGAAATGCAGTTCCTTTTTCATGGCCGAATGAAAGTCATATAGAGCAGTCGACATTTGCTGGACGCTCAGACAGCATATCATTCGCTTATATTCATAGAATCGCTGATATGAACGATGGAGGAATTAGGTTTATTAAATTATACCTAACTGACAGTAAACTGATAGCCGCCTACAGAAAAGTCCCTATTCTGCCATGGAATGATGTGGGAAAAGAGCTTGAAACAGAAGTTCTTACAGATAAAGTTTCAGAAATTTCATTTTTATACGCAGATAAAGATACGCAGAATAATATTAACTGGAAGAACGAATGGGATGAATCACTATATAATAAAAATATTCCCTTAGCTATTCAAATCACAATTACATGGGATGATGGAACAATAGAAAGATGGTTGAGACGAACAGCTGGTTCAGGACAGTATGAAACTTTTGGATCCAGACGAAATTTAAGATGATATTCAAATAACAGTATTAACTATGCAACTGACAAATTACTAAATGAAGCATTTAAAGAAAAATAATTTATGTCTAAATAATTCATTTCATATTAAAGATGAAGGTATAGCTCTAATTATTGTATTGTCGTTTGTGTTACTGCTTGGGATAATAACTTCAACAATTGTCTCAATATCTCAACTCTCTGCCAGAAAAATGGCTATTAATTCAGAAAGAGAGTATTCAGCATATGTTGCAGAAGGAGCAGCCGCCAGACTCCAGTGGTTAATTATGCTAAACAGAGGTCAGAAGCGAGGACAAAATAGAAATAGCTCATCCAATAAAAATAATAATAAGAGTGAAAGTTTTGCTTTGAACAAATTCAGTCCTACAGGTAAATTTCATAATATAAAATACTACAATGATGATGTTATATTTTGTATATTAGATATGTCATCAGGGTATAATATAAGTGGTTTTAATCCAGCGGGGCGTATGAAAAGTTTTTTAAAATCAAACGCCTTTACAGGTGAAGAAAAAAAAGCCTTCCAAATATTTTTAAACAGACTGACTGATTATGTTGATAGAAATCCAGGAACAAATCCTGACGGAATGGAAGATGTAGATTATTCAAATTTAGGTTTAGCACCTTTGCCTAGAAATGGACAAATGCAGTATCGAGATGAAGTGGCATGGATTCCGGGTTCTGGAAAGTTGTTTCACCCTGATAAATTTGGTCTGCTTTCAGCCTTCGACATAATTCCGCCAAAGGGTATTTACTGGCAAAGCAGGTCAATTAGCTTTTTTTCTGCAAATAAATTTACACTTATGGGAAAAGGTAATTTTACAAGTGAGGAAGCTGACTATATAATAAGAAGTAGGAATGCATGGCTGAATTCAGGTTCTCAATCATTGTTGAGCTTTATTAATCCTGAAATGATTAAAAGAATAACAAAAAACTTTTCACTAAAAGATACCGGTTATTATACATTAGTAATCCAGGCGTCTCCAGGAAAAGGATTTGGTTTAAGAACATTAATCGTTTCTTTGAAAATAAGCAATTCAATGAATAATAAGGGTAACCAGTATTTTCAGTATAGCCTATATTAAAAATAAATTAATTTAATTATTATCAGGAGAGATGCCGGAGCGGTCGAACGGGGTAGTCTCGAAAACTATTGATGACGTAGTCATCCCAGGGTTCGAATCCCTGTCTCTCTGCCAAACTTATAATTTATAGAGTATATCATGGATAATTTCTTTATATTTCTACTGCAGGCAGCGTATTATTCAATTGTGCCTCTTATTGAAATTATTATCCTTGCTGTTTTATTTTATTATGTACTGCACTATTTAAGAGGAACAAGAAGCTCGTCTATACTTGCCGGCATAATTTTTGTTCTAATTGCTTTTACTATTGCGGCAGACTTACTTCAGTTCGAAGTTATCAGCTGGCTTCTAAATAGTTTATGGACTTTTTTCGGTATTGCATTAATTGTGATATTTCAACCTGAATTCAGACGCGCTTTTGCACAGTTAGGTTCAAGATCATTTTTGAAAGGTATAAAAAGAGAGGAAACAATTAATGAACTAATTACTGCTGTTATTAATCTAGCCGGGCGTAAACACGGAGCCTTAATTGCCATAGAACAGCATATAGGTTTAAAAGGTATTGTAGACAGTGCAATCACCCTGGAAGCCAAACTCTCTCATAGACTTCTGGAAACTATATTTCATCCTAATACTCCATTACATGATGGCGGTGTTATAGTAAAAACAGGAATCATTAGAGCAGCCCACTGTATCTTCCCGCTCTCTGCTAATAGAGAGATAACAAAAGGTATGGGAACCAGACACCGAGCCGCCCTAGGAATAACTGAAGAAAGTGATGCCCTTGTGATTATTGTCTCCGAAGAAACTGGAAATATATCAATCGCATACAAAGGAAATATAAAAAAGAATGTAAGGCCTGATAGATTGAGAAGGTTTCTAAATTCTTTGGTCAGCATAGAAAAAACACTTTCTTTTAGAGAACTTATCAACGATATGCCTGCTAATGAAGAAAAAATAGAATAAAATGAGTATTTATTATTTTTTTAAAAAACTTAATTCATACATTCCTAAATTTATTAGAAGAAATTTTGGAAGAAAAGCTATTGCTTTAGCATTTGCATTACTTGTATATTTCAAAGTTAGCAATCAACTTGGTGAAGAAAGCATAATTACTAATATTCCGGTTAATATTACGGCTTACGGAAGCGTAGAAGTACTTGCATATGCACCAACAAAAATTACAATTACAGTAAAAGGATCAAAAAATAAAATAAGGCTTCTCACTGCATCAGATATAAATATAGATTTAAAAATTGATAAGAGCATATTAAAAAATAGAAACTTTTCACCTTATAAACCTATAATGTTTAAAATTGATCAATCAGATATCACTCTGCCAGGAAACATAAATATTGTAAAAATTGCACCAGAAGAAATAGCTGTTCATCTCGATACCAGAGCTACAAAGATAGTTAAAGTCGTACCTGTTTACAAAGGAACTTTGCCCAAAGATTTTGTCAAAGGAGAAATTAAAGTTATTCCTAATACTGTTTCAATAACCGGACCGAGAAGTATAATAAAACAGATAAAAAGCTTAATGACGCAACCGATCTTATTAGATAAAACTACTGTTGGCAGTTTTCAAGTGGATAAAGATTTTCAGGATGTGGATAAAGATATTTTAATAAGTCCAAAATCGGTTCAAATTAATGTAGAAATTTATAAAGCTAATGGAACTAGGGTATTCAATAATATTCCAATTAGTATATTAACGGGCGACAATAAAGTAGATTCAAAAATAAAATTATCCCAAAATTATGTTAATATAACTTTATGGGGGTTGAATAGTCATCTGGAAATGTTAAGCAGAAACAGCATAAGAGCCTTTGCAGATATATCAAAATTTAATAAACCTGGTATTTACGAGGCTAAAATCGATTGCTGGTTGAAAGATTCCGCACTAAAAGTTAAATTTATAGAACCATCATATTTGAAAGTTGAAATATTAAAATAAACAAGGAAGGCAGCAACATGAAAAAAATATTAGTCCCAATTGATTTTTCTGATGTGACAGGAAAAGTAATTCGCAAAGCTGTTGATATGGCTAAAGCATTTGATGCTGAATTAAAAATTATCCATGTAGCTCCTCCAGTAGCGTATGAGGTAAGAAATAAAATCGAGACACAAATCATGCCAGGACTCGGTGAAATGGGCGGCAATGTAGCAGGCTATGTTAGTTATGATTTAGCACGAGATCAAATTGCATCAAAATTAAAACTAGAACACAGCAAACTTCTTGAAATTAAAGAACACATTGAAAATAAAAATATTAGAACAAGTGCTTTTTTATATGAAGGTAAGGTTCTGGAAACTATCCTAGACCAGGTAGAAGACTACAAACCTGATGTTTTAATACTTGGGTCACATGGTCATGGATATATGCATAAAGTCCTGCTGGGCAGTGTAGCGGTAGCAGTCATTAAAAGTTTAAAATGTCCTGTACTTATCATCCCTGCAAAAGAAAATAACGACTGATTAAATGAATAAAAGCAAAATTCTATTAGTAGATGATGAAAAAGATATAGCTGATTTAATTGCTTACAATTTAAAAAAAGCAGATTTTTTAGTTCACTATGTAAAATCAGGTGAAGCCTGTTTGGAAATTGTTAAAGAATTTAAACCTGACGTAATTCTGCTGGATATTATGATGCCTGGTATTTCAGGTATTGAGACATGTAGAAGATTGAAAGAGCATAAATCAACTAAATCAATTCCTGTAATAATGCTTACGGCTAAAAGCACAGAAATCGACATTGTTCATGGCTTAAATTCAGGAGCTGATGACTATATAACTAAACCTTTCAGTATAAAAGTTTTATTAGCCCGCATAAATGCAATGATCAGGCGCGACAGCGATGAAGAAGTTAAATCCGAAATATTTAGTATCGGCGATTTAATTATTAATAACCAGACTAGAGAAGTTTTCCTTGGAAAGAAAAAGATAGAACTGACTTATTCAAGATTTGAAATATTATTACTATTTATAAATAATCCGAATAAAGTTTTTTCTAGAAATGGTATTGTAAAAAAAATTAAAGGCGATGATTATCCTGTTACCGCCAGATCCATTGATGTACATATTGTGGAACTGAGAAAAAAGCTTGGTGATTTTGGGAAAAATATTGAAACAGTAAGAGGCGTTGGCTACAAAATGAGAATTCCATGAGAAACAGCATAACTAGTTAAAATCTATGTTAACGGATAAATAATGAGGTTTTACAGAATCAGAGACAAAATATCAACTAAACAACAACTGGCTGCATTGATGTCCAGTATGAAACTGGCAGTAATATTTCTTGATACTGAAAATAAAGTTGTGAATATGAATAAACAGGCTGCCAGGCTTTTCAGTATTAAAAAAAAAATCAGAAAAATAAAACTGCTTGAGCTTGTTTTTGATTCCGAATTAAATACAGCATTAACAAAACTTCTTCATTCTAAAGCCAATAAATCCTTTTTCAGCCTTCCTTTTGGGGAAAAACTTTACTCATTAAATTTTTCAAATTATCCTGTATTTAACAGTAAGGATATTAAAATTGGTTCAGTCGTTCTTGTGAAAAAAGCGTCAAAAGAGAAGAAGTTTTCTAAATTACGAGAAGATTTTGTTGCAAATGTATCTCATGAATTGAAAACGCCTTTGACTGTAATTCAGGGAGCTGTTGAAACACTTGAAAATGGAGCTCTTGAAGAAGAAGAAGAAGCCAAACATTTTGTTAAAATAATAAAAAAACATTCAAACAGATTAAGTGCTTTAATTTCTGATATATTAAGTCTCTCAAGCGTAGAAGAAAATTTAAAGGCCAATAACGTAACTTTCACTAAATTTAAACTTTCTGAAATGCTTGAAAATATCTCAATTATGTTTGAAGATAAAATTTTAAAAAGCCATGTTGACTTCATCGTTGAAACTCCTCCAAATATAGCCCTTACCGGTAACAAAGTTTTATTGGAGCAGGCACTGGCAAATCTGGTTGATAACGCTATTAAATACTCAGATAAAAAAAACAAAATAACTATATACGCAGAGCAGAGAGACGATAAAATTTTAATAAGTGTTAAAGATCGTGGAATCGGTTTAAAAAATTCAGATATAAGTAGAATATTTGAAAGGTTCTTTCGAGTCGACAAAATCAAGAGTAAAAACTTAGGCGGCACCGGTCTTGGCCTCTCAATTGTAAAACAAATCATCATGATACATAAGGGAAATATAACTGTAAAAAGTGAATTGGGAGTAGGCAGTACTTTTACAATTATACTGCCTGACGATCTTTAATATTTTAAAAGTAATCCCCGACAAATATCGGGGATTATCATGTTATACAGTATTTTAAAATTAAATAATGACCTTAAATGTTTTAATTTCAAACGGCGTAAAGCTCAAGCTAAATAAATTGCCTTTACCCATATTTTCTATTTCTTCCCACTCTATTAAATTAGTTTCAATAATATTACCGTTAGTTTTAAGTTTTAAGTTACACATAGAATGCATACCTTTTGTTTCGACTAATCTAACGATAAGGCAGTCTTGTTTCTCTGCCTTCTTCAATACTTCAAGAGATACACCGTTATTATGTTCAACCCAGCATGGAACTTCTAAATTCTTTACAGTTTTTTCTTTAAACACAACTGGAGAATTATTAAGCATTGAGGACTCTTCAATAACGTTAGAATTAATTAATGAATTATTATGAGGCAGCAAACTATAAGTAAATGTATGCAATTGATTTTTATCAGCATCAGGATCAGGGTTTGTAGTAGATCTAAGAAGATTTAAATCAAGAGTGCTTTCTAGAACTTTATAACCGTATTTGCAGTCATTCATCAAAGCAACCCCATAATCATTATCTGATAAATCAGCATACTTATGTCCGGCAACTTCAAATTTAGCAACATCCCAGCTTGTATTCCTATGAGTATTCCTCTTTACATATCCATATTGAATATCAAAAGTAGCTTCAGAAGTTTTTACAAAAGTATCAAAAGAAACTCTCAGCATTTTATGAACTTCATTCCATTGAACTGCTGTTTCAAAATCAAGTCTTTTAGAATTGGATGCAAGATAAACATTCTGGTCAATAGAAGAGTTGTTTATTGTTGATTTAAAATTCAAACCTTTTCTAACATCACCATTGACAAGTTGTTTAGCTTCTACAGCACAACATTTCATAACATCCTGATTTTCATAATAAATATCCACATCCCATGCATCCCAGTCAGCGGGTCTATCCTGATAAAGTTTAAATTCATTACCTTTGGAAAGTATGTCTTTATTAACTTCTTTATCAAAAGCAGACACTATTTCACCAGTTTTGGAAAATTCATATCTGATCAAATTATTTTCTAAGGTAAGTTTATTATTTAAAGATATTTGTTCCGTATCCTGAACTTTATCAGATTTATATAATTTTGTAAATCCCTGATTTTTCATATCAAGAACTACTATTTTTCCTTCACTCTCATCCTGGGATAAAACAGTTTTACCATTTTCATCTATTATCTGATAACCTACATATTCTTTTCCAATATTAACTGGTCTGGTGTATGCATTACTCAAGTCATTAAAACAGACTACGGCACCAGCTTCCTCTTGTAATATTTTACCTGCAAACTTTTCTATAAGTTTATCACACCTGTTCAGGCAATCTTCATACTCTACATGTGTAACATCATAAACTTTCTTAATACTCGACCCAGGAAGAATATCATGAAATTGATTTATTAACAAAAGTTTCCAGATAGCATCAAATTCAGCTTTAGGATAATCATTAAAACTACCAAGTGAATAAAGATACTCAACAACTCTAAGCTTGTTTTCTAGTTGTCGATTTCCTTTTTTAACTTTTGCCTGCGTTGTTAATGTTCCTCTATGGAGTTCCAGATATAACTCACCAGACCATTTTTCAAGTTTATTTCTCTTATTTTCTAATCTATCGAAGAAGTTCTGAGCCTGATCAAATTTAACTTTTGGACAACCTTCTAAATTCTGCTGTCTAATAGATCTTTCAATATACGGAACAGCAGGGCCCCCTCCTCCGTCACCGATACCGAACACAGATAAAAATTCATCCAGTACATCACTTTCAACAAATCTTTTTTCTGCATTAATTAGTTCTTTAGGAGTCATATCACCATTATAAGTATTAGTTGCAATAAAATGAGTTAATACTTCACTGCCATCAATACCTTCCCACACAAAAGTATGATGAGGAAATTCATTAAACTGACTCCAGGAAATTTTTTGAGTCAAAAAGTAGTCACATCCTGATTTTTTCAAAATCTGTGGCATTGCAGCTGAATAACCAAAAACATCAGGCAGCCATAAGTTTTTTACATCTACATCAAATTCATCTTTAAAATAGTTTTTGCCGTAAACAAACTGGCGAACCATTGATTCTCCGCTTATTAGATTGCAGTCAGCTTCAACCCACATACCGCCTTGGATTTCCCAGCTGCCATCTTTAACATATTTTTTGATACGTTCATATAGATTTGGGTAGTAATCTTTTGCAAATTCATATAATTGTGCCTGTGAAGCACCAAAAACATAACCTGGATACTTATCTATTAAATACATTTGACTTGCAAAAGTTCTTGCAGTTTTCCTTATACTCTCTTTAACAGGCCATAGCCATCCGGTATCCAAGTGAGCATGACCTATTGAAACTGCATTCATAGAAGAAGAGCAGGCAGGTTTATCAAGCAGAACTTTAAGAACTGCCCTGGCGGCTTCAGTGTTATTCCTATTGTCATTATAGACATCTAGAGCATCATTAAGTCCGCGAAGTATTTTTTTTCTTCTAGGAGTATTTTCAGGAAGAACCATCATAAGGTCATATAATACCTGAAAATCAAAGTTAAACTGCTCCATTTCATTATCATATACACATAAGTCTAAATCAAATACTCTCACATCATATGAACCATGCCTTGTTGGCGATTTTACATCAGGGTCATCTTCAAGATGAATACCGAATAAACCGTTAGCAGCAGACTCTATCCATAAATCTACTTTTTCTCCACCTTCTACAGAATCATAGAGTTTGAATATTTTTTTTGAATAGTGTTCTTCCCATACAGTTTTATGTGTTAAAGCATAAACCGGTTCACCGTCATTAGAAAAGATTAGAGATTCACCTCCAAAATCAACTTTAATCGCTACAGTCTTTCCGCGCCATTCAACAGGCACTGTTCCAGTAACATGGAACCATGCACTATCCCAAGCTTCACCCCAAATTTCATTTTTCTTAATAGATTTATATTTGCAATCTAAACGATCAGTAAAAGCTACAAAATCTTTACTTCTACTATATTCTGCTTCTAAAGGAATAGTTTTTTCTACTGGAAGATCTGAAACTCTCTTCGAAAATTTCAAACATCTTTTTTCTAGTAAGGAATTAAGTTCTTTATGCATAACTGCCCCTCCCATAAGGTTTTAATAAGCAATAAAATAAACTAATTATGAATTACTATAATTACACTGATTTTAAATATATTCTATCTCAGAAGTAAATATTTATCTTATAATATATTACCCCATCAATAATAACCCGCAGACATTCAATATACTCAAATTAGTTCGTTATACAATTAACAGATTTTATACATGGTGCAAACTTTTCAAAAAAAATGCTTAAAGCAATTCATTTTTATTAAAAAAAGGAAATATTAGTTGCTTAAGCTTGGTTTTAGTGGTAATTTCTATTGGTTTAATTTTCACATGTTGTTCACTATGTCCACAACAATTATTGAACATATAAAACTGATCTTATCAGAAAAGGAAAATAAAAAATGAAATCTGACCTACAAATTGCACAGGAAGCAACACTAAAACCTATACAGGAAATCGCAGATGCAGCAGGAATTCTAAAAGAAGAACTTGAACCTTATGGTCACACTAAAGGTAAAGTCAGTTTAGATATCCTAAAAAGACTTGAAGGTAATCCAAACGGTAAACTCATTGTTGTTACAGCTATTAACCCTACTCCACTTGGAGAAGGAAAAACTGTTACTACTATCGGCGCATCTCTTGGTATGGCTAAAATTGGCAAAAAAGTTTTCACATGTATCCGTCAGCCTAGTATGGGGCCTGTTTTCGGAATTAAGGGCGGAGCTGCCGGCGGTGGTTTCTCTCAAGTTGTTCCAATGGAAGACTTCAACCTTAACTTAACCGGTGATATTCATGCTATTACAGCTGCACATAACTTAGGTGCTGCTGCACTTGATACGCGTTTATTCCACGAAAAAAGAAAAGGATATGAAGATTTCGAAAAACGTGCAGGACTTAAAGCTCTTAAAATTGATATTGACAAAATTTCATGGAAACGTGTTGTTGACCAAAATGACCGTGCATTAAGAGGAATTGAAGTAGGATTACAATCACCAGGTACAAAAAGCAATCAGAACGGTGTTCCACGCAGATCAGCTTTTGATATAACAGTTGCTTCAGAATTGATGGCTATTTTAGCTTTAGCTGAAAACCTTCAGGACATGCGTGAACGTTTTGGTAAATGCGTTATGGCTGTAAGTGAAGATGGTAAAAATGTTACAGCTGAAGATCTACAGGTAGCAGGTGCAATGACTGTTATCATGAAAGATGCTATTAAACCTACACTTATGCAGACTCTTGAATATACTCCATGTTTTGTACATGCAGGTCCTTTTGCAAATATAGCCCATGGTAACTCTTCAATAGTTGCAGACAGAATTGCTCTTAAACTTGCTGACTATGTAATTACAGAAGCTGGATTCGGTTCAGATATGGGATTGGAAAAATTCTGTAATATTAAAACAAGATATTCAGGAAACAAACCTAGCGCAGCTGTTGTTGTATGTACAGTTCGTGCTATTAAAACTCACTCTGGACAATTTAAAGTTATCCCAGGTAGACCTCTTGAAGAAAAACTTGTTTCAGAAGACTTAGAATCACTGGCAGCCGGAGTTGAAAACCTAAGAGCTCATATTGCACATGCAAATCTATACGGTATTCCTGCAGTTGTTGCTATTAATACTTTCCCAACGGACACACCTGCTGAAATTGAATTTTTAAAGAAAAAAGCTTTAGAATTCGGTGCTTATAGAGTAGCAGTCAGTACTGTTCATCCAAACGGTGGAGAAGGTGGAAAAGAGCTTGCACATGCTATAGTAGATGCCTGTGATAAAGAATCTGACTTCCATATGCTTTATGAAGACAGCCTACCTCTTAAAGAAAAAATTGAAAAAATTTCTAAAGAAGTATACGGTGCTGATGGAGTTGAATTCTCAGAATCAGCAAGCAATCAGTTGGATGAATTTCAGAAAAATTTCGGGCATCTTCCAATCTGTATGGCAAAAACACAGTATTCTCTTTCAGCAGATCCTAATTTAAAAGGTGCTCCAAAAGGATTCAAAATACCTGTAAGAGAAGCTATTCTTTCTGCAGGATCAGGATTTGTTTACATTCTTACAGGTGCTATTACAACAATGCCTGGCTTAGGATCTAATCCTAGTTATATGAAAGTAGATATCGACAAAGATGGAAATGTTCAGGGTTTATTCTAATTAACTCTATACATCTTAAATACTTAAAAGCAGGTCAAATTGACCTGCTTTTTTTATTATATCCATATTTTTTTAATAAAACCGCTGTAATGTTTTTATTAAGATATAATTAAGCCTATACTCAAGTAAATAAAACACATGCAAAGCTATTTTGTTTCTACATATTGGCTATGATATATTAATATTAAAATCCAGTTATCTAAAAAGAAATTAGTATATACAGATTATGAGTTAGATTGTATAAGAAAAATTAATCTATATGCTGATTATAAAGTAATAAAGAGTATTATATTTTTCTTTAAACTCTTAGTTATAAACAATGAAATAGAATGGAGCTAGTAAAAATATTGTGTTCCAATATAAACTATATACTAAATGCTATACACTAAAAAATATAAAGCATTTACTTAAAGGAGGCAGGAAAACATGAAGGAAATAAAACAGATTGGTGTTATCGGTGCCGGAGTAATGGGAAGCGGAATTGCACATGTAGCTGCACTTAACAAATATAATACTATATTAGTAGATATCCATCAGGATTTTCTGGATAGTGCAGTTAAATCAATTACAAAAAATTTAAGCAAGCAACAGAAAATAGGAAAAATAACATCCGAACAAAAACAAAATGCACTAGAAAATTTAACACTGTCTACAGAATACGAAGACCTAAAGGATTGCGATATTGTTATTGAAGCCATAACTGAAATAAAAAAAGGTAAAAAAACACTTTATCACACACTTTGCAAAATAATAGATAAAACATGTATAATAGCTTCAAATACATCTACTATTTCAGTTACAGAGTTGGCTTCATACGCCACTCATCCAGAACGTGTCATTGGAATGCACTTTATGAATCCTGTACCAATGATGAAACTTATAGAAGTTGTTAAAGCACTACAGACATCTGAAGATACTTTCTACTCTGTAAAATACTTATCAGAAAAAATGGATAAAGTACCTGTTCTTAGTAATGATTCTCCAGGTTTTACTTCAAGCAGAATATTTATACCAATGATCAACGAAGCAGTTTTTGTGCTGCAGGAACAAATTGCAGACAGAGATTCCATTGATGCAATGTTAAAACTTGGTATGGGCCATCCTCTTGGGCCACTCGAATTGGCAGACCTTATAGGATTAGATATATGTTTATCTATAATGGAAGTTCTTTGCAAAGATTTAGGAGATACTAAATATCGACCTGCACCATTACTTAAAAGAATGGTTGCTGCTGGATATCTTGGAAGAAAAACAGGTAAGGGGTTTTATGAATATTAGAATTTAAAAAATTCTTAATAAACCGTTGATTAAAAAATGTAACTATTATACGGACTGGATCATTTATTTCCAAAGAGGAAAAAGCTAATAAATATTTTAAACTAAAGATAATCATTTTAAACTTTTTATAATCTAAAGCATGGCTTAATAAGCTAAATATCATAATTATTTAGAATACATATTCAATAATATTCACAATCATGCTTTAAACCTCTTCAAAAACCTCAAGTTTTAAGGATATTCAATGGGTAATCCTTTATTTGTAACTCTAACTACAGAAGAAAAAGAGCTTATTGAGAGAATTTATCAGTGCTTAAAGAAATAAACCAAGAACCTGTTATTTTTAAATGGCAGTATAAATAAAATGGAATATAATACATTATTTATTGAACGACATACTAACATCAATAATGTTAACATGTTATTGCTTTTATTACGACTTTGTTAGTTTAAAGTAAAATAGTATTCTTTTAATATATATTGGCTTTATATAAACACATACACAAGATTTTAATATGGTATATTCAAGGAGGAATTTGATGGAAAATTTAAAATCTGGTAAAGGTGATATTTTTACAGAAATAGATCCTGATAAGATGCGGGAGATATTCCGTAATAAAAACAAGAAACAGGTTAACAAACTCACTGACCTCAAAACTGCAATAAAAAATTTAGTTCATGACGGTGATTATCTTGCTCTCGGTGGTTTTGGAGGAGTCAGAATTCCTACAGCAGCAATTCATGAAATTCTCAGACAGAGAAAAAAGAATCTAGGCATTTCCGGCCATGTCTCAAGTCATGACTGCCAAATTCTATCATCTGGAGATTGTTTCAATAGATGTGATGCATCTTATATTGTGGGTTTAGAAATACGAGGGCTTTCAAAAGCTTCACGCCGTAAATTTGAATCAGGTAATGTTAAAGTAACAGAGTGGAGTAACGGTGCACTGGCATGGAGATTCAAAGCAGCAGCAATGGGTTTGCCTTTTCTGCCAACTCGTTCTATGTTTTGCACAGATACTTTCAAACAATCAGCAGCTAAAGAAATAATATGTCCTTTTACTGGGAAAAAACTCATGGCAGTTCCTGCATTATATCCAGATATTGGAATATTGCATGTTCATAGAGCAGATATTTACGGTAACTGCCAGATTGATGATAATCTAGTCGCAGACGATGATATAGCTAAAGCTTCTAAAAGATTAATTATCACTACAGAAAAACTAATTACAAATGATGAAATTAGAAGACAGCCTGATAGAACTACAATTCCATATTGGTATGTAGATGCCGTTATAGAAATTCCATTTGGTTCATACCCTGGAAATATGCCTGGTGTCTATTATTCAGATGAAGAACATATACATGAATGGCTAACAGTTGAAAAAGATATTGACGAATTTGAGAAATTCCTGGCTAAAAACATATATTCATGTAAAGATTTCGCCGAATATATAGATAAAAATGGTGGTGTTGGAAAAATCCAGAAACTCTTATCTCTTGAAAATTCACCAGAATAAAGGGAAATATAACTATGAAAAAATATAATCATATGGAACTTATGATAACAATAGCATCAAGAGTACTGGAAGACGGTGCAGTTGTTTTTGTTGGCACAGGCGTACCTTTATTTGCAGCAATGCTTGCACAGAAAATATCATCTCCTAATCTATTAATTATGTTTGAAGCCGGCGGCGCTGACCCCAAAATGAATAGGTTACCAATTTCTGTAGGCGACTCAAGGTCAACACATAAAGGTGTTAAAGCTACAACTATGGCTGAAATGATGGAGTTTTGTCAGCAAGGAGTAGTTGACTACTGTTTTCTCGGAGGTGCACAAATAGATAAATACGGCAACATGAATTCAACCGTGATTGGTGATTACAATAAACCAAAAATACGTTTCCCAGGTAGTGGAGGAGCAAATGATTTAGCATCTCTTTGCTGGAAAACTCTTATCGTAACACCTCAAAACAATAAAAGGTTTGTTAAGAAACCTGACTTTATAACTACACCCGGTTATCTTACAGGAGACAGTTCACGTGAAGATTCTGGATTGCCTTTAAATACCGGCCCATATAAAGTAATAACAGATATTGGTGTTTACGGTTTTCACCCTAAAACCAAAGAAATGATGCTACAATCTCTAAATCCTGGAAATACAGTTGAAGATGTCAGAAACAATACTGAATTTGATATACTAATTTCTGATAACGTAGAGAAAACTCTTGAGCCTACTGAAGAAGAGTTAAAAATTTTAAGAGATGAAGTAGATCCAGATAAAATGGTGATCGGAAAATAACATTTGTAAATTCCTAATAGTTGTATCAAAAATTAAAACCATATTTTTGATGCAACTATATTTGATTTAACAAACAGAAAGTTTGACTAGCATATTCCCCGTTTTATCTGGCAGTCAATTATCAGATTATTTCTTTAAGCTCTCTTTTAATTTATCTCTAAATTTTGGATGTGCTATACTAATCAATGCTTCAGCGCGTTCATGCATATTCCTTCCATATAAATCAACTGCTCCATATTCTGTTACAATATACTGGACATCATGTCGTGGTGTTGTTACGCAAGAACCATAATCTAAATGAGTCACGATTCGGGAAACCGTTTCACTTTTTGCTGTTGAAGGCAGAGCAATAAACGATTTGCCTCCATTAGAAAGCATGGCAGATTTGATAAAATCACTTTGTCCTCCAACACCTGAAATCTGTTTGTCTCCAATCATTTCTGCATTTACCTGTCCAGTAAGATCCACCTGCAATGCAGAATTAATTGCCATTAGATTATCGACCCGTCCTGCAACCCTTATATCATTTGTATAATTTGCAGGTTTGAGCAATACTTTAGAATTATTGTTTAACCAGTTGTGAAGCTTTTGTGAACCAATTACAAAAGTTGATACAATTTTTCCTGGGTTCAAATTATTATATTTTGACGTAATAATTCCTTCCTCCACTAAGTCCATTACACCGTCGGAAAACATTTCAGAATGAACACCAAGATGCTTTTTACCTTTGAGAGACTTTAGTACAGCATTGGGGATTGAACCAAATCCTACCTGCAGATTGGCCCTATCTGGAATTAAATCAGCTATATAATCCCCTATCTTCTGTGATAATTTGTCTATTGGAGATACAGGAAAAATCATCATTGGCTTATCTGACTCTACAAATTGATTAATTTTTGATATATTAATAGTAGCATTTGTAAACGGCATATTACTGTTGACTTCAGCTATAACAAGTTTTGAAGTTTCCACTAATGCATAATTATCAAGCACACCAACGCCAAAACTGCACTCACCATATTCATTTGGAGGACTTACCTGTATAAATGTAACATCGATATTAATAGCGCCTTTAAGAAAAATTTTAGGTAACTCTGAAAGATTTTCAGCAATGAAATCGGATTTCCCTTCATAAATTGATGCAACAGCTGTTGCTCCGTTTGCAAATAAAAATGTTGTCTGAAAATGTTCCTCCATACCAGGCTTGATACACTCAATATCACATAATGGAATCTGCATAAATATCTTAACATTATTAAGTCTGTCTCGTTGCTTGCACATTTCGTGAGTTAATGAATAAGGTAGCGTAGAAGCATGACCTGCATAGACATTATCCCCAGACTTAATTTTATTTATCGCCTGAAATGCAGATACTTTTTTTTTCTCATATTCTTGCTTCCAATCCACAGTTTACCCCCCTCCTGAATTAATGAGTTAAAATATATGGCTAACCAATCAAGAAAGCATTTCATTTCTTCATCTTCTCTTAAGGAAATATTAACCAATAGAGTTTGTAAAATTAATAAATAGAATTTTTAATTAAGTTCTAAGATTTTTATAAGATAAACTTAAAAAATTTTTTTACCTTTTATTTTTAATTTATATAATATGTTAATTTTAATAAAACAGTAAACCTTTATTATCATAGGAAGAAGAAATGAAGCTAATACGAAAAGTATAAGCATATATAGACCGTTTCTATACTCAGTTTTTATTATTATTTCACCTTCTATTAAAAACAGTATTAATGCCAGGCAGAATACATCAAGCATCATAAATTTTCTCAATGTTGTAATTATATTGAATATTTTATTATGGAACTCAGGATAGTAAGAAAATGACCAGAAGAGAAACAAATTATTATATATAACAAAAGGAAACACGATCAGAACAATGCCTACAAACACAGATAGTACTCTAAAATTACCCCATAATTCAACACAAGTCGTTATAATGCTATATGTATTTGGGATAAAAAAATAACTTGTAATCTTAATATAGTTATTAGTTATTGCTAAAAGATAAAATATAAAAGCGGCCAGCAGTAATAAAATAAAAAATGTTTTTTCATATTTATTTGATCTGTGTACTAAAAGCTGAATAAATTTTTCTTTATTTTTTTTTGCTTCTGGATAGGATTTTTCACATAACTCTTCAAGTAAGATCGAACAGATTATACTTAAAAATATTGCAATTAAAAAGTAATAGATTCCAACCTTGGGATCTGAGGCAATAAAATATTGATTATTGGTAAGAACAAGAACGATGCATATTACAAATACATCGAACATGGACCATTTTGTAAAAAAATCAATTATTCTGACAATTCTATATCTTAAAGAAGGTGATTTCATCAAATAACAGATGATGAATAGAAAAAATAATTTAATAAAAGGGAAAATTATTGAAAACCCTACTATAAGAATAGCAATTGAATACAATTTATATTGATACATTAATTTTGCAGTTCCAATTAATGAATAAACTCTACCTGTTTCACTAAAGACTAAAAATTTATGATGAACAATAACAAAAGGTTGAATTAAAGCACAGATATTTAAAAAAAGTGCAACAAAAACCATGCATAAAATTAAAGCTGAAGTTAATGGATATTCTTGTGCTATAGATAGTCTTTTTTCACTCATAAATTTAATTATCTATCATTCTGTATTATTGTCAATTATGAAAACAAGTATATTGAAATGATTTTTTTATCTTGCAACACAAAAAAGCACCTGAAAAGATGCTTTGCATAGCTATATATATCTTAAAATATTAATGAGTATTAATATCTTTCAGCATAAAGACAGTGTGTTCCAGAGTCGGTAGAATTTCATCCATATACTCTCTTACAGCTTTAACACTTCCAGGTAATGCGTAAATCAAGGCATTCCCATAAACTCCGGCTACAGATCTGCTTATCAAAGCATTTGGAATTTTAGAACCATACTTCACTCTTATATGCTCCATTATTCCAGGTAATTCTTTATTAATCAGTGTTCTAACAACTTCAGGTGTTATATCTCTTGAACCTATCCCTGTTCCCCCTGTGGTAACGACTACATCAAATCCATTCTCGCAGATTAACTTTAATTCACCTCTGAGCTGTTTTGATTCATCAGGAACTATTGAAGAATGAAATGCAACTTTCCAAGGTTTATTTTTAAAAAACTCTTCTACTTTATTCACTATTTCAGGACCGCTTTTATCTTCATACTCTCCTCTGCTTGCTCTATCACTAACAGTAATCACTGCTACACGCAGAGATTTTGGACTATAAAATACTTCATCACCGGATTTTATTTTCCCGCCTGCCAGTACTCTACAGAAAATTCCTTCATGAGGCATAACACATTTTCCAACCTCAGTAAAAATAGCGCAGCCGGCTCCATGACACTTTTTCCCTATTTGAGTCACCTCCAGCTCAACACTTCCAATTGAAAATCTGTCAAGTATTGTAACCTGTCTTAAATCTAATCCTTCAATTGTTATATTTTCTGCAAATTCGCCGAAATTAACCTGACGCCCAATCTCTTTAGAAAACTCCTTAATTCTATCTCCTGACAGCAAACTAATCTGGCGATGCCACTGTCCTGCATGTGCATCATTTTCGATGCCTTTTGTATTTATTGTAATACTCTCAACAGGTTTTTTAACTGTGCCTTTTTTCTCTGAAATATTAACAGATACTACCTTACCCATATTCATAATATATTTAACTTTCTAATTAACAATTTACCATTAATAATTAACAAAACCCTATTCATTAATTGTGCTTTTATGCTTTTCCAATAAAATTATATCAGTAATTTTCATATTTTTATCTACAGCTTTGCACATGTCATAAACAGTCAACAAAGCAGTAGAAACACCTGTTAAAGCTTCCATTTCAACTCCGGTTTTCCCAACACAGATAACCTCGCTTATAACACTGACTCCGTTATCTTTCATAGTGGCTTTGACACTGACTTTTGTTGTGTTAAGAGAGTGACATAATGGAATAAGTTCAGGTGTTTTTTTTGCACCCATTACTCCGGCAAGTTCAGCAGTAATCAGAACATTGCCCTTTTTCATACTGTTCTCAGTTATAAGTTTCAATGTATTTTTCTCTAAATGGATAAAACCCGATGCCCTGGCAATTCTATAAAGATCAGGTTTTGAAGTTACATCAACCATCGCTGGTTTATTATCATTTCCAATATGACTTAATTTATTCACAATCAACCTCCCAGAATATGAAATTTATTAAAGCCCTTATCTCCGGATTGAGGCTTATAATGAACAGCTTTATTAAGTGCTTCTTCAGCACCGTATTCTTTAATTGAATAATAATTATCGCTAAACAGACATGGGTAAATTTTCCCATCACTTGAGAGGCGCAATCTATTACAGGAGCTGCAATCTCCGCCTTCTCCTCCTTCAACTGGCCAGAATTTACCGTTTTCCATATCCATCATTCTAATGAATCTAATGTCAAAACCATTAGTTTTTGCATATGCCGCTACTTCCTGAGCCTGCTCTTCCTTAGAAGATTCTCTTACAACACAATTTATTTTTATAATTTCAAAACCGGCCTCTTTAGCTGCCTGAAGTCCATCTAACACATCATTCAAATTTTCACAATTTGTAATTGTTTTATATACATCAGGATCCATAGAATCCAGACTGACATTTAATCTGTCCAGACCAGCCTGTTTTAATCCATAGGCATACTTTCTTAGAAGAGTACCGTTTGTTGTCATTGACAGGTCATTAATACCATCAATTCCAGCTATCATTTTTACTAGTGTAAGAATATTTTTCCTTACTAAAGGCTCACCTCCAGTTAGTCTTACTTTAGTAATACCAAATTCAACAGCTGTTTTTGTAAAGACATAAATTTCTTCAAAAGATAAAATTTTATCAACTTTTATAAAATTATTATCCTCATTCGGCATACAGTATTTACAACGCTGGTTACATCTATCAGTTACTGAGATTCTCAAATAGTTAATTTTTCTATTATATCTGTCTAACATCTACTACAGTTCCTTTTTTTATTTCTGAAACACCGATTGGTATTGTTATAACATAATCTGTACCGGAAATAGCATTTATATGTGCAGAGCCGTGGTATTCAAGGAGGTAAACTTTACCTTCTCTTAACTCGACAGGCATAACTGATTCTCTTACAGCTTTGTGACGATTTATATTCTCTCCTAAAGGCATTTGATATACAGTAGGTTTGAAATCATTTCCCATAGCATTGTAAATAAAAGGTCTGACTAATAGTTCAAACTGCATAAAAGTAGAAACCGGATTTCCCGGCATTCCAAAACAGACGGCACGTTCCGAAGTGCCAAAAGTAATCGGTTTACCCGGCTGTATTGCTACTCTGTCAAATAATATATTTACTCCGTTTTTCTTCAAACAACCAGGGACAAAATCATAATCTCCCATTGACACTCCACCGGAAATTAATACAATATCATTTTCATCCATTGCTTTATCTATAGCATTAAATATCGCCTCTTCAGTATCAACTGCAATTCCATAGTAATTAGGTATTCCGCAAGAAGTTTTAACCTGAGCCGACAGCTGATAACTGTTACTATTTCTTATTTGTGGCCCTGATACATTTTCATAAGGCTCAACAAGCTCACTACCAGTAGCAATAATTCCAATTTTAGGTCTTTTTGCCACCAATGGATTTGAGCAGCCGACTGTTGCCATAACCGCAATATGTTTAGGTTTAATTACAGTACCTTTTTGCAAAATAAGATCACCCTCTTCAATATCTTCTCCAATGTGACAGATATTTGAGTTTCCTTTACGCCATTTCACAGACTGTATGGCTCCGTTTTTAGATATTTCAAGATTTCCTGTATAATGTATTAAGTCATCTTTTACTTCCTCTGTTTCTTCTACAATAATTACACAGTCTGCTCCTTCAGGAACCATAGCTCCTGTCATAATCTTCGAACACTCACCCGGACCAATTTTTTTATTCGGCATAAAACCTGCTGGAATATCTTCTATTACATTCAGATCACTAGTTAAGTCCTCTCTACGGCATGCATATCCATCCATAGCTGATTTGTTAAAAGGAGGCATATTAAGATCGGAAATAACATCATTTGCTAATATCCTTCCCAATGAATCATTTATATCAATCTGTTCGCACCCTAGTGTGACAACACTGTTCATTACAATATTATAAGCTTCACTAAAAGATATCATTTTAAACTTCCTTTCAGAGTATTATGAAAAATATATAACAAATTATTAAACAATAACCTTTTAATATAAACTATGTTAAAAAAAATAATAATGTTTATATATTATTCTCGGCAATTCATGTGATATAATTATTTATTATCTTGCATAATTTATTAAAAATAAAAATATCATGCAAAAATATACCATAATCATCTAACTCTAATAACAAACAAAAATATGAACTCACTGAAATGATAGAAAAAATATTTAAGTTAAAGCAACACAAGACTAATGTAAAAATAGAAGTTATTGCTGGAATAACTACTTTCATGACAATGGCATATATTCTTGCAGTAAATCCAGATATTTTATCCAACGCAGGAATGAACATTGGTGCTGTATTTACAGCCACAGCAATTGCTGCTGCTGTCGGGACTTTAATAATGGCTTTTCTGGCTAATCTTCCTATCGGCCTTGCGCCTGGAATGGGATTGAATGCATTTTTTGCTTTTACAGTGGTTATTGCTATGGGTAACAGCTGGCAGTTTGCGCTCACTGCTGTTTTTCTTGAAGGTATTATTTTTATTGTTTTAACTGCATTCAAACTGCGAAATGCAATAGTCGATTCTATTCCTCACAGTATGAAAAATGCTATTTCCTGCGGGATAGGCCTTTTTATTGCATTTATAGGTTTAGTCAATGCAGGAATAATAAAAACCGGCATGTCAATTGCCGCTGATGGAAAAACACTTTCAGGTCTTCCACTGGCTTTAGGATCAATAAATTCTCCTGAAGCAATTGTTGCCCTTATTGGAATAGCCATAGGCGGTATACTTCTGTGCAGAAAAGTAAAAGGTGCCATTCTTTTATCAATTCTGATTGCAACTGTTGTCGGGATACCTTTCGGTGTAACTCATATTCAAAATTTTAATAATTTTTTCTCTCTTCCTCCGTCAATAAAGCCTATATTTTTCCAGTTCCAGTTTAATCATATTTTTTCTACTCAAATGTTAATTACTATAATTACTCTTCTGTTCATGGATTTGTTTGATACTATAGGAACACTTATCGGGGTTGCAACAAAAGCAGGATTAATTGATAAAAACGGCAATATGCCTAAAATGAAGGAGGCTCTGTTTGCAGATGCCATTGGAACAACATTCGGAGCAATATTAGGAACAAGCACAGTAACAGCTTATGTTGAAAGTGCATCAGGTGTCGCAGAAGGAGGCAAAACTGGACTTACAGCATTTGTTGTTGCTATATTATTTCTTGCTGCTCTATTTATCTCCCCAGTATTTCTATTAATACCTAGTGCTGCTACCGCTCCGGCTTTAATTCTGGTTGGACTATTTATGTTGTCTCCAATTTTAGAAGTCGATTTCAATGATTATTCCGAATCACTTCCATGTTTTTTAACTATTATTATGATGCCATTTACCTACAGTATTGCAGACGGTATACTTTTCGGGATAATCAGCTACGTAATTATCAAACTCTTCTCCGGTAAAATTAAGCATCTAAACTGGTTTATTGTTATTCTGGCTATTTTGTTCTTGCTTAAACTATTTTTTTTACAATGATATATTAAATTTGAATTTAACTAAAATAAATTAGAGAGGTTATTATGAATAATATGAAACTTCCACCAATTGAATCTTTATCAAAAGATGTACAAGAGAAATTGAAAAGTCTCCCTGAAGTTAACTTATACAAGAGATTGGCAATTCTTGAAAAAAGTTTTATCCCAATACTGGACGTTTTTAATTCTTTCTATACTAAAGACAGTAACATGCCCCCTAAGTTAAGAGAAATCGCTATACTTAGAGTAGGCAGAAATACAGGTTCTTCTTATGAAGTCCATCAACATAAACTGGTTAGTAAATCAACAGGTCTTGCCAGTCAGGATGTAAATTATATACTTATTGAAAATGAAGTAACTCAATTAAGTAAAACAGAAAATTTAGTTTGCAAGGCAGTTGACGAATTTACTTCTTATTTCTCATTAACTGAAGAAACTCAGGAAGAATTTTATTCTCTGCTGCCAACCAAGACTGTAATGGAACTAATTCTTTTAATCAGCATGTATACCGGTTTGGCATGTTTTATAAAAGGAACAGATGTTCAAATTGAAACGGATAATCCTCTAAAAGGAAAAAATACTCCATTATAGATCTTATTTATATTTAATAACTAAAATCAAAACTATAAAAGTATTAACCTTTTAAAACTCAAGGGTTAATACTTTCGAATAAAATTTAGTAATCTATACCCCATTTCAAAACAGAAGCACTCCATGTAAGCCCTGCGCCTACAGCAACAAATAGGACTAAATCACCTTTTTTAAGTGTTCCTGCTCTATGAGTTTCATCCAACATTATAGGAACTGTGCCTGATGATGTATTGGCATATTTATCCATATTCGTAACTACTTTATCCCAAGGTAGCACAGCCTTATCCATAATATCATGCAACATTGATTTACCTGGCTGATGAGGAATAACCCAATCGATATCATCTACCGTTAAATTAGCCATTTCCAAAACTTCTCCTATAACCTTGGGAAGAACAGTTGTAGCGGCCTTATATACAGCATGGACATCCATTTGCCAGTAATGTAATTTTTTTTCAACAACTTCAGGAGTTATGGGCATTTCAGAGCCTCCTCCAGGAATAGTAACGGCATACCTACCAGTACCATCTGCAGCCATTTTATATGCTAAAAAACCACCTTCTTCTGTATGGGATAAAACTGCAGCACCAGCACCATCGCCAAAAAATACTGAATCTCTTCTATCATAATCAGTTACTTTTGAAAATATATCTCCACCTATAACTAAAACATTATCATATGTGCCGGTTCTAATAAATTCTCTTGCAACAAACATTGCATATACAAAACCTGAACATGCTGCCTGCATATCAAAAGCGGCCGCATTAAAAGCCTTAATTTTATACTGAACAAAACATGCGGTCGAAGGAAATTTCCTATCAGGACTTATCGTTGCCATAATAATCAGATCTATATCCTCTGGTTTTAGACCTGCGTTTTCAATCGCATTCAAGGCTGCGTTAGCAGCTAAATCGCTTGTAGCTTCATTGTCTGCAGCAAGGTGTCTTTCTTTAATTCCAAGCTTAGATTGAATCCATTTATCACTAGAACCCACTTTTTCAAAAAAATCATTAAGACGAATTTTTTTAGGAACATAAGAACCTGTACCAATAATTGTTGCTCTTCTGCACATAACATATTCCTCTATATAATTATTGATTAATATTTAATGTCAAATAAATTGTCTATTGACTTCAATTATATCAAAATTAGATACATTTTCATTAAATTCTTCAATTAAAATACTTTAATATATTTAACAGTCAATGACTACTTCATTAATTTACAAACACATTATATCCAATAAAAAATCATAATTTGAGAAAAAATATGTAGTTTTTATAATAAGTATAAATAGTTTATAAAAAGACAATAATTAATCTTTTACTAAGATTTTTGTCTATATTCAAAAAGCCTTTATATTATTTGACTTATCAGATTTTAAAAATTGTCATAAATCTATTAAAAGAAATTGTTTATAAATATGAATAAGATAGCTTTGATGATAGCAGGTGTAACCAGCGGCTCAGGCAAAACAACAATTACACAGGGTATACTTGCTCTTTTAGTTAAAAATAACTATCGTGTCCAAAGTTTTAAGCTTGGTCCAGATTATATAGACTCAGGATACCATAGTGCCATAACTGGCAAACCATGTGTTAATCTGGATAAGTTTTTATTAAGCCCTGATGATTGCAAAGATGCAGTAAAAGTAATAAAAGATCATTTTTACTCTTATTCTACTGATGCTGAAGCTTTAGTCATCGAAGCAGTTGGCGGCATTTTTGATGACTGGTATCATGACGGTAATAATCCTGCACAGATAGCCCTTGATCTTGGTGTAAATGTAATCCTTGTAGCTGACGGATTTTCATACTGCCAAACATTAGGTATCATGCTCAATCCTATTTTTGAATATAAGAAAGAGCTAAATATTTCGGGACTGATAATAAATAAAGTATCTTCACAAGAACATTATAGCAGAATCATAGAAACACTTTCTGAAAAACATAAACGAAAAGCAATTGGTTATATAAGCGGATCTGAAGATCTGTTTATCAATGAAAGACACCTCGGGCTCATGACCGCACCAGAACTTAAACATAGAAGTAGTAAAATTCCAAGATTAGCTGAGATATTCTCAAAAAGTATCGATTTAGAGAAATTAATTTCAAACACTATAGAAATACCTAGTAAATTTACTTATAAAACAAGTTCATCGTCTATAAAAAAATGTAGAATAGCTGTTGCTAAAGATAAAGCATTTTCATTTTACTACGCATATAATCTCTCATTTCTAGAAGAACTTGGAGCTGAACTTGTGCACTTTAGTACATTATCAGATTTTCATTTACCTGAAAATATTTCCGGAATTTATTTAGGGGGTGGATTTCCCGAAGTATACGCATCAGAGTTAAACAGCAATTGTAATATTCTCAATGAAATAAAAAATAATGCAGATAATGGTATGCCAATCTATGCTGAATGCGGAGGATTAATTTATTTAGGAAAAAGTATTAATAAATATAAAACAGATAAATCATACTCATCAGTAGAAATTTTTGATATAGAAGCTTCCTTTACAGGAAAACTTGTTTTAAGCTATGTGACCGGAAAACTTGATAATAATTGTCTAATAGGAGATGTTGATGACAAAATAAAAGGACATATCTTCCATCGAACCAATATTGAGGAATTAAGCAGTGTTCCAAAATCCACTACCCTTAAAATCTTGAGTAATGATATTGAAATTAAAGAGGGATATTCTTATAAAAATGTCTACGCTTCATATCTCCATCTACATTTCCTAAGCTGCCCAAAAGTTGCTCAAAACTTAATATTAAAGGCAATTCAATATAAAAACTGTAGATAAAATTTAGAGAAATGTATTCATTATTATTGAATTTTATAGCCCTACAATATAGTATGGGTATTTAGAATATCATTTCAGTATACATGAATACTATTTTAAGAAGAATTATAGAAGAAATAAACTATCTGGAGCTTATGAACCTATTTATCTTTGTAAATAATATAATAAAGTTATATACCATTTTTCACTAGGAATTAATTATGAATAAACTAACTTATTCAAAACCTACACTCAACTTATTTAATCATCATGACGATTAATTAACTTTATGTGTTGATGGAACCAGTGCTGATAATTCCAACTCATGTGCAATTGGAAATTATCATGGACATGCAAACTGCTCTCCAGGCGGGGATCCAACTGGTCAATGTATCACAGGTTTAAGTAATAAAACAGGATCCTGTAGAGATGGTACTTCAGTGACTTCTGGGCATAGATGCGATACTGGTACTGGAGGAGAATGGCAGGGCAACTGCTTAAATGGTATTCATAAAGGCTAGTACATAATCCATTTTATTTTTGCGTATAATCAGGATATAATTTTTTCAATTTTATCCTGACACTTTCATAGGTAAACTGCAAGACACTAGAAAAACCTCAATGCAATAAAACAATTTCTATCGTACAGTCTTGTTAAGTCAAGGATTGTAGTAGTCACATAATATTAACCAGTTTTATGTTCCCTTCATATAAAACAGGTACTAAGAGAAACTTGCAAATCAAAAGTAGAATACGAGATATCTATTAATCAATCAAAGAGCTACAATTCACCTTATAAAATTCAAAAATTTTGCAATAAAAAACATATCAAATCTATTCATTTTACTCTTGTGTCTTATTAACTATTTGGCTATAGTTAAACAAATCTTGATAATTATAAAAATTAAACCAGTTTTTTATAAGTTATTTTGAACAACAGGAGAATAATATTTAATAAGATATTTTAACTACACAATTTAATTTTATATTGATTTAGTATAAGTGAATACGGTTAAAATCCGTAACTGTCCCGCAGCTGTAACGAGGACCTGGAGTTTGTTTTTTAAAGTCACTGTTTGAAATACAATTCAAATGGGAAGGCTGAATTCCAAGAATGAATCGGAGTCAGAAGACCTGCTAAATCAAGTATATATTGGAAGCCAATGGTAAAGGGTTCTGACAGCAATTAGCTGTCGGGACCCTTTTTTTATTAACAAAAAAAGAAAGGGCAACACAATGCAAAAAGAAAAAACAACAAAAGACCAAAAAGAGAAAGAAGAGATCTCTTTCAGAAAAACTTGTAATCCAAAAGGTACCGGTTTATCACACTACATAGTAATTGATGATAAGAAGGAAAAATAAACAATGAATATTAAGGCATCTTCTAGCGGTCGATTTTCTAATACAGGTAATGGATATAATTTAAGTTTAATTGATATTGATCATCCTGATTATTTAGCAGCAATAGAACCCGATATTGCATACTGGTCACTTATTTCAAAAGATAAAATCACTGAGCTATATAAAAATAGTAGTGTCATATCAACTTTAGAAAAACATTATTCTAAAATGATGAATGAAATGAATACGCTAAGGTTTAATTTAAAACCTTCAACTGTTTATTTTAATCCTACAGAAAAATGCAATCTGAATTGTCCATACTGCTACATTCCTGAAACTATTAGAAAAGACGGCTACAATATGCCTTATGAAAAGCTTGATGAAGCGTTGACAAAATTACAGCAATATTTTACTGAAACACTTCCAGAAGATCAAAAACCTAATATTGTTTTTCATGGTTCAGAGCCGATAATCAACAAAGAAAATGTATTTCAAATTATTAGTAAATATAATCATTATTTCAATTTTGGGATACAGACAAACGGTACTCTTCTTGAAAAATCAGATATTGAATTTATAAAAAATAACGGTGTTGTTATTGGTTTATCTTTAGACGGCCACTCACCAACTGTATCTGATAAGACAAGACATTCATGGCATAATGAAGGAACTTTTAACCAAATAATAGATGTGCTGAATGAATTTGACGGTTACTCAAAACTGAGCGTTATAACTACTGTCACAAACCATAATATAAATGATCTTCCAGACATAGTAGAATTTCTACATCAACACAAAGTTAATAATTGTCTTTTAAATCAAGTGAGATGCACTCTACAAGGGGCAAGGGATATAAAACCTGATGATGCTCTGATGGCTGAAATATTTACTAAAGCACTGGATCGTTCACATGAACTTTATGAAGAAACTAATAGAAAAATAGTGATTGTTAATTTTGCCAATATCATATTAAGTATTGTTGCTCCAACGGCAAGAAAACTAATGTGCGACATCAGCCCATGCGGCGGAGGACGGTGTTTTTTTGCTGTCTCTTCAAAAGGTGAAATGTTTCCATGCAGCGAGTTTATTGGGTTGCAGGATTTTAACGGCGGGAATTTATTTACTGATAGTATTGATAATGTATTAAAATCACCTGCATTCAGCCTTGTAACAGAAAGAAAGGTTGAAGATATCGAACCATGTAGTAAATGTGCTATCAGACATTTCTGCGGTTCTCCCTGCCCTGCAGAGGCACATAATATGAATGGCAGCATGAAGGAACCAGGGGCATTCTGTGAATTTTATGAAGAACAAGTAAGATATGCATTTAGGTTAATTGCTGACAAAAAGGAGGATGCATATCTCTGGGATAACTGGGATGATGAAATGCTGGATTTATTTTAGCTAAAAAGCTACTCAGCCTAATCACATAAAAGACAGATTTCAAAATGCCTTTCAAGTAACAGCTCTATTTATTCTTAATAAGATATGGGTTAATTTTACACCAATACACACTATATTTGTGAAAAATATTTCGTAATGTTGAAAATTTAATTTAAGACTGTAATTTTATAACTCTTAAACATTTAGGGTACAAATATTATTTATTAAGGGGAATGTGTGATGGGATTTATACGTACTATTTCTATCAGGAAAGTAATAGCAGGATTAATTTCGATCGGTTTTATTTTTGCAGGATGTAATATTTTTGCAGCAAATACAGTAAAAAATGAAATAGTTCAGCAAAAACCTATTAT
>DASCNA010000021.1:0-3988 GCA_036011305.1 Victivallales bacterium | reverse complement strand
CGGGCCTGTAACCAAGTGGGCCAGCAGCGACTGCTGCAGGCACAAAATTGGTCCCTCCTCCAAGAGGGATCAGACAAATTCTGTTCCGCTCGCCCCATATATTAAAACCGGCGCATTTGAATCAGCAACACTTTTTATTAAATCAAAAACTTCCAGCATTTTAGGATCTTTGCCAATTATTCCGGAAAAGCTCTCTATTCCTCTCAATTTGTTTTCCAGATTCATTTCATTAGTACAATCTTTAAAAGAGGCCAAAACACCGACAGTTACTTTAAAATTGTCTTTAACTGGAGAGAGAGACATTTCAAGATTCTTTCTTTCTCCCTGCTTTGTTATTATATTGACAGGATATGTTGTAGATTCAAAGTTCTCATGATCACTGCAGAACAAACATCTGCTGCCGCAGAACTTATTAGGAAACACAATATTACAGTCCTTACCAATAGTCTCTTCTTTTGTAAAACCAGTAATTTCTTCAGCCATTTTATTAAAATATGTAATATACCTATTCATATCATGCGCAATTATACCGATAGGTAAACTGTCAAGGATAAAATGAGTTTTACCGGTTGCCTCTGCAAATGCCTCTAAATAATAATTTGTTATGAATGTTTTTACATAATTCTCAATTTTATTTATAATATCAATATAATAATCTTCTTTTACAGTCCCATCTTTAGAAATAGTCGGTTCAGGAATTTTCCAGCGCAATTTCGCAGGATATCCAGGCAGGAAAAGATTTTCATTTGTGGAATATTTATTAGTGAGTATCACGAATATGTCAAAACTTATATCTGCTATCTCCGATAGTTTACGGACAGGTCCTGGAATTAGTTTGTTTTCCATCAAGATTTTAGATACGCTATGATTTATATCTTTGTCTCCTATATAAGCAGACATAAAGTTTGCATTCACAAGTTTAAAACTGGACGCAAACATTTCAGCTATTTGGGCATAACAATATTCAGCAGATGAAGCAAAAAGTATTTTTATCATTATATTTCACCATTATTAACATTAATTTCAGCTGTAATATAAAATATTAGTGAATAATAATTTTACAATGTCTCATTGTCTCATTAACAGTAGAATTGTCTCATTACGACAAATGAGACAGTAAACTTAAATATTCCAATTGTAAGTTCCTGTTTAAATCTAACTATTTATAATAGAATATCACCTATTAAAGAAATGATGCATTCATTGTTCAGTATTTCATAATGTCTCATTAAAGTATTTAATGAGACATTATGATTCTCTTTAAAAATCAACATAACATGCTATATATTAACACATTAGGCATTTAATTAAAACTTTGGCATGATACTAGCTATATAATATATCAAAATTAAAACATTAACTAAAATAAAAATATTATGAAACAGAATTGCAATAAAAATTTATTAAAAGTATTGGAACTCGCAGAGAATATGAATGCACTTGTCAAAAATGGATTGATTGACAGCAACGATGACAGTTGCATTATTCTCTACGGAATTATTAGAGACAGTGCCTATAAGATTAAAACTATAGCAGAAACAGAAATTGAGCAGCATAAAACATTAAATAAATGGGATTAAATTCTTAAATAATTTTAAGGATATTTTACAAATAAAAACAACAATTTAATTAAGTTAAACTAAATAAAGGAGTAATAAAAATGAAAAAATTTATCTGTTCAGTATGCGGTTATGTACATGAAGGAACTGAAGCACCTGAAAAATGTCCACAATGCGGAGCACCAAAATCAAAATTCACAGAACAAGCAACCGGAGAAAAATTAGTATGGGCTGATGAACATAGAATTGGAGTTGCTAAAGGCGTTGATGCAGAAGTCCTTGAAGGCTTGCATTTGAATTTCACAGGAGAATGTACTGAAGTTGGCATGTATCTTGCAATGAGCCGTCAGGCAGCAAGAGAAGGTTATTCAGAAATAGCTGAAGCTTACCAACGTATTGCATATGAAGAAGCTGAACACGCCTGTAAATTTGCAGAACTATTAGGAGAAGTTGTTGTAGCTGATACAAAAGCTAATCTGGAAGCCAGAGTAGCTGCTGAACATGGTGCTTGCCAGGGCAAAAAAGATTTGGCCACTAAAGCAAAACAACTAAATCTTGATGCTATTCATGATACTGTTCATGAAATGTGTAAGGATGAAGCACGTCACGGCCAGCAGTTTGAAGGTCTTTTAAATCGTTATTTTGGTAAATAAACTATAATAAATATCATTACAGATCAGGCTAGTTTCCTCTAACCTGATCTGTAATGATTTAAAAAATAAATCAGTTGAAACTGATATTTAAATACCCAGGAGAAATAGTATGAAAATTATTGTAGTTGGAATTAATCATGCGGGAACATCTGCAGTAAGAACTTTAATTGCACAAAATAAAGATCTTGAAATTACTGCTTATGACAGAAATGATAACATTTCTTTTCTAGGATGCGGAATTGCACTGACTGTTAGCGGAGATGTTAAAAACATTGATGATCTGTTCTACTGCTCCCCTGTAAAACTTGCAGACAAAGGTGCAAATATAAAAATGAACCATGATGTCTTGGAAGTCAATTATAAAGATCAATATGTTAAGGTTAAAAACCTGGATACAGGTGAAATTTTCGAAGATAGTTATGATAAATTAATTTATGCTGCAGGTTCATGGCCCATTGAAATCCAAAGTGTTCCTGAAAAACATAGATCTTTGGAAAATATTGAAATTTGTAAATTATTTCAGCATGCTAAAGAACTTATTCGTAAGGCAGACAGTCCTGAAATTAAAACAGTAGCAGTTATAGGTTCCGGTTATATCGGTATTGAACTTGCAGAAGCTTATTATAGAAAAGGTAAAAAAGTTACTCTTGTTGATTTTGAAAATAGAGTTCTACCTAGATATTTTGATAATGAATTTACTGATAAATTGGAAGGCGATATTCGTAGTGCAGGAATTACTCTTGCATTGGGGGAAAAAGTTGTTGACTTTGTCGGTGAAAATAATCAGGTAAAAAAAGTAATTACTGATAAAAATTCCTATGATGCTGATTTAGTTATTAAATGTGTTGGTTTTAAACCTAATTCAGAATTACTTCCTGATGCAGTAAAAACAGCCAACGGAGCAATCATAGTCAATAAATTTGCTCAGACAAATCTGCCTAACATATACGCAATCGGTGATTCTGCCGCTATGTACCATGCTGCGCTGGATAGTCATCAGCAGGTTGCTTTAGCTACAAATGCTGTAAAATCAGGTATTGTTGCAGCAAGTAATATTAACGGCAACGAAGCAGTAAAAATTGACAGTGTTGTAGGAACTAATGCTATTTGTGTTTTTGAGAATAAGCTTGCCAGTACTGGTATCAGTGAAGAGGCTGCTAGGAAATTAAATATTAATGTGGGTTCCAGTTATGTAGAAGATAATGACAGGCCAGAATTTATGAACTCATTTAATACAACTAAGTTTAAACTCATATATGACAAAGATACACTAAGATTATTAGGCGCCCAAATTGGTTCTTACGGTAGCAGTAATCATACTGAGGTTATTTATTATCTGGCATTAGCTATACAGCAAAAACTGAATTTAGTAGATTTAGCTTTTACAGATGTATATTTTTTACCGCATTTTAACAAACCGTTCAATTTTGTTTTAACAGCAATAATGCATGCTATTGGGTTAGATTACTATAAAGATTAATTAAGTATTATAAAATTTGAAGCCGTTATCTCTACTTAAAGGAAATAACGGCTTTTTACTATAAATTTTATCCTGTCAAAATTTGTTATAAGTAATATTATCCCTTCAAAAATGGTAATACTTCTTTATTAAACTGCGGTTCCTGCCTATTCCAGAAAATTATATCAGCTCCAATATAATTCACAGCGAAATCATAGATTTCCTCAACAGTGAATTTTTTACCTGTTTTAGGATTTGTATATGTATAATCCGGCTCCTGAACAGCTATTGAAATAACCCTAAGTTTATCTTTATAC
>DASCNA010000020.1:0-1508 GCA_036011305.1 Victivallales bacterium | reverse complement strand
CTATATGAATATACAATCCCATTGCCGGTATTGACACTAATAACTGGAAGGCCAAAGCCTGTTCGCTGATAATTTGTTTTATCCGGTACTGTACGCATAAGCTTTATATTATTTTTGCTTAAAAGCTGTTTTCCGTTAATACTGCCGTTATTCAGTTGAAAGCTTATAAACTTACCGATATCAACGGCATTTGAATAGGCACTTCCAGAAGGTCTGACAGTAAGATATATTTTATTTATTTTTGGTATATAACCTGTTGCTCTATTTTTATCTGCTTTTATCTTTTTGATGCTGAAAGTAGTAGAGTTCATTCCAAGCGGATTAAAAACTAATTTCTCCATACTTTTAGAAAACGATATTTTTTCTTTTTTTGCAAGAATATAACCTGCTAAATCATATGTAGGTTCTGAATAGGCAAACCTTTGTCCGAGTGGAAACCGTATCCAGGTTTTCTCAATATCCTGAATGTCCTGTTTAAGAAGTGGAGAATTTTTAGCATTTTGAATTTTGTCAGCTAAACCGGCTCTGAAACTAAGCAAATCCAGAATAGTTATTTTGTCTGCTGGACTCTTTGAGAATACTGAATTTATCTTAAAATTCGGAAGATAATATTTTATTGGCTTGTTTATATCAATTGTTCCATTTTGTGCGGCAATCAATATTCCTGTTGTAGTAAATATTTTAGATATTGAACCAACGCAGAATATTGTTTCAGGAGTTACAGCCACTTTACTGTCTTTACTTAAATGACCAAATCCTTGTGCCCATATTTCCCCTTTTTTACTCACGATTACAGCTGAAGCTCCTGCTATATCGTTTTCTTTTAAGTACTTTGGAATATTATTCTTCAAGTAATTAATAATTTCAGTAACATTTGTGTCAGCCTGAATGTTATGGTTATTTTCTTTAGCAAATGCACTGAAAGATATAATGCTGAAGATAGCAAAAATTGTAATTATTATTTTCATTCTAGTGATTTCCTTTTTTTATAACAATTTAGTCACTTATCTGGAGAGAGCAGCACCAAACTCCAGATTAAGTGCACTTTCAAGTTATGAAATTTTATTAATTATTTTCTGAGTACTGTTTTTCTATATATTCAGGCATTCCTCTTGACCAAGTGTAATAATTTTTAATTGGATCTTTAATACTTCTTGGTAATAAGCCTTTAAACATTTCTGGCTTAAGTTCAGTAAACGCCTTCGATATAATTTTATTATTTTTTTGGACAGTAAAGTTTTCAGTAACATCTTTTACATTTTTAAAATTTTTATATATGTTAATTATTTGGTTTTTATTAAAATCAAAATCTTGAAAATCTATTTTTTTAATTTTTTGATTATGTTTAGTTCTGTAATAAATTGAAGAATTTATTGGATTAAAAACAATGCTCCACTGTGTAACAGCCCATTTTGATTCCTGCCTCATTTGATGAAGCATAAAAAATGCGTAATCTACGATAGGTAGTTTTATTTTACCAGTTTGGTATTCTTTGATTAAATATGTCG
>DASCNA010000019.1:0-10039 GCA_036011305.1 Victivallales bacterium | reverse complement strand
AAAATAAAAAAATTAAATAATGAATTTGTATTATATTAAGTTGTTGATAAGTTAAATGGCTTAATTTGTCGCTCGGGTGGCGGAATTGGCAGACGCGCATGGTTGAGGGCCATGTGGAGTAATCCGTGGGGGTTCGAGTCCCCCCCCGAGTACCAGATAATTATGAAAAGTTTATTGAAAAATAAAAAAATCTGTTTATATTTATTGGTGCTCTTTGTCTTATTAGACATATCGGAAAAGTTTCAGGTGCCCACATAGCTCAGTAGGCAGAGCACATCCTTGGTAAGGATGAGGTCACCGGTTCAAATCCGGTTGTGGGCTCCATTATATAATGATTAACATTTTATAAAGATTAAAATTGAAGAATAATTAATTAAATAGCTAGAAGGATTAAGAGAAATCATGGCTAAAGAAAAATTCGAAAGAACAAAACCACACGTCAATATTGGTACAATCGGTCACGTTGACCATGGTAAAACTACTCTTACTGCTGCTATTACAATGGCTATGCAGAAAAAATTTGGCGGAGAAATCAGAAGTTATGCTGATATTGATAATGCTCCTGAAGAAAAAGCTCGTGGTATAACTATTAATACTGCACATGTTGAGTATGAAACAGAACATCGTCACTATGCACATGTTGACTGTCCTGGCCATGCTGACTATATAAAAAACATGATTACTGGTGCTGCTCAAATGGATGGCGCTATTATTGTTATCGCTGCTACAGATGGGCCTATGGCTCAAACTCGTGAGCATATCCTTTTAGCTCGTCAGGTTGGAGTTCCTGCACTTGTTGTTTTCTTGAATAAAACAGACCAAGTTGATGATGATGAACTTATCGAATTGGTTGAAATGGAAGTTCGTGAACTTTTAAGCAGCTATGATTATGATGGAGACGAAGTTCCAATCATTAAAGGTTCTGCATTAAAAGCTATGGAAGCTGAAGGCGAAGAATGTGATGCAACTGCTTGTGTTTTTGAACTTATGGAAGCCGTTGATAAATATATTCCTGAGCCTGAACGTGCAACTGATAAACCTTTCTTAATGCCTATTGAAGATATCTTCTCAATTGAAGGTCGTGGTACTGTTGTGACTGGTAGAGTTGAACGTGGTATTGTTAAAACTGGCGAAGCTATGGAAATAGTTGGTATCAAACCTACAGCTAAAACCACAGTTACCGGTGTTGAAATGTTCCGTAAAATTCTTGACGAAGGTCGTGCCGGTGATAACGTTGGTTGTCTTCTTAGAGGAACAAAAAAAGACGATGTTGAACGTGGACAAGTTCTTGCTAAGCCAGGTACAATTAAACCTTATAGCAAGTTTAAAGGCGAAATTTATGTATTATCTAAAGAAGAAGGTGGAAGACACACTCCTTTCTTTACTAATTACAGACCTCAGTTTTTCTTCAGAACAACTGACGTTACAGGTATTGTAAAGCTTCCTGAAGGAACAGAAATGGTAATGCCTGGTGATAATACTACTGTTGAAGTAGAACTAATTGTTCCAATAGCTATGGAAAAAACATTGAAGTTTGCTATCCGTGAAGGCGGTAGAACTGTAGCTTCTGGTAGAGTAACTGAAATTATTGAATAATAAAAAGTTACTTTAAATATTAATAATATTCCCGAGTGCCTCAATGAGACACCCGGGTTAGCTTTAATAAGGTGACATAAATGTCTAGAGAAATTATTACATTAGCCTGTACAGAATGTAAAAGGCGAAACTATACTACTATGAAGGAAAAAAGAAATACTCCTGGTAGGATAGAAAAGAAAAAATACTGTAGATTTGAAAAAAAACATACAGTTCACAGAGAAACAAAATAATAAAATTTTAAATTGTAGGTGAGTAGCTCAGCTGGTAGAGCAGCGGTCTCCAAAACCGCAGGTCGCAGGTTCGATCCCTGTCTCACCTGCCAGATAATAATAATTATGACTAAATGGCTAACAAATATAAGAAAGTTTATTAACGGTACTATAGAAGAACTGTATAAATGTACATGGCCTACAAGACAAGAGCTTTTTAGATCAACTATTATTGTTTTAGTTGCTATTGTAGCAGTTACGGTTTTTGTAGGTTTGGTAGATTTTGGAAGTCAGAGAATTATAAGATTTTTAACAGGATTTTGATTAGATTTAGAATTTCAATAAGGTAAAAAAAATGGATGTGGCTGAAGAAAAAGAAAAAGGTCTGTGGTTTGTAGTTCAAGCTTTATCTGGCCATGAGAATAAGGTTAAGGAAAATCTTGAAAGACAGCTTAAGTTAGAAAAAAATAATCTGCCTATATATGAAGTATTAATTCCTGTTGAGAAAGTTTCAGAAGTAAAAAAGGGAGAGAAAATTACCTCTTCCAGAAAATTTTTTCCTGGGTATGTATTATTACGCATGGATTTATATGATGCTGAAGGTGCTCTAAGGGAAGATTTGTGGTATTTTGTTAGAGAAACTCAAGGTATCATAGGTTTTATAGGTTGTGGTGCTGATAGAAGGCCATTACCTCTGTCTCAATCTGAAGTAGACAGTTTAATGAATCAGGTTCAAGAAAGAAAAGATAGCGTTATTCCTAAATTATTATATGAAATTGGTGAAACAGTTAGAGTTAGAGATGGCGCGTTTGAAAATTTTGAAGGAAGTGTTCAGGAAATAGATCAGGAAAGAGGAAAATTGAAAGTACTTGTTTCTATATTTGGAAGATCTACACCTGTTGAATTAGAATTTTGGCAAGTTGAAAAGGAAGAATAGAGCGGACCTTTTTGCTTGAGTAAAACATACATTAAATGTGGTAGAAAATCCGTTCTTTCGGACCACATAACAGAAATCTAGGTAAGATTATGGCTAAAAAAGTAACTGCAGAAATTAGATTGCAGATTCCAGCCGGAGCAGCTAACCCGGCTCCACCAGTAGGTCCAGCTCTTGGGCAGGCAGGTGTGAACATAATGGAATTTTGTAAGAAATTTAATGCTGTAACACAGTCTCAATCTGGTATGATTATACCTGTCGTAATTACTGTTTACCAGGATCGTTCATTTACGTTTATTACTAAGTCTCCACCGGCTGCTGTTTTGATAAAAAAAGCTGTCGGTTTGGCTTCTGGCGCAAATACACCTGGCAGAGAAACCGTTGGTAAGATTACTAGAGAACAAATCCTTGAAATTGTAAAGATCAAAGAAAAGGATTTAAACGCCAGAGATGAAGATGCTGCAGTAAAAATAATTGAAGGTACTGCTAGGAGTATGGGAATTGAGGTGACAGATGCATAGAAGTAAATTATATCGTAATAGAACTTCAAAAATCGAGCCGCTAAAGCAGTATGATTTATCAGAAGCACTTCAGATGTTAAAAGATATGCCTTCTGTTAAATTTGACGAAACTGTAGAAATTGCTTTTAAATTAGGTATTGATCCTAAACAATCAGACCAAAACGTACGTGGCGCTGTTACATTGCCGAAAGGTTCAGGTAAAAAAGTAACTGTTGCTGTTGTAGCCGCAGGTGATTTAGCTGAGCAGGCAAAAGCTGCCGGTGCTGAACACGTTGGGATGGAAGATTTAATTGCGAAAATTAAAGATGGATGGCTTGATTTTGATTCGTTAATAGCAACACCGGCTGCAATGCCTAAAGTTAGGCCTCTAGGTAAGATGCTTGGACCAAGAGGTTTAATGCCTAATCCTAAAACAGGTACGGTTACTGAAAATATAATCAAAGCTGTTGAAGAGGCTAAGGCTGGTAAGGTTGAATACAGGGCTGATCGTGGTGCCTGTGCTCATGTGCCCGTCGGAAAATTATCTTTTAGTGCTGAAGATTTAGAAGAAAACTGTAAGGCAGTTATTCATGCTATAATCGGAGCAAGACCAGTAACTACTAAGGGAACTTATATTTTAAGTTGCTCAATATGTTCAACAATGAGTCCAGGTATTAAAATTAAACCTAAAGACTATACAAAAGCGGTGGCATAATGAGAGTAGAAAAAAGACAAATAGTTAAGGATATCAGTAATATTATTGATGAATCTGCTTTTTTATACATGATTAGCTACAGAGGGCTTAAGGTTAAGGAATTTGATGAATTACGTCTTGATTTAGATAATTTAGAAGCAGAGTGTCATGTTTATAAAAATAGACTGATATGTAAAGCTGCTGAGCAAATTAATCTAGAAAATTTAGCTAGCATTGAATTAACCGGTGATACTGCTTTGATTAGTGGTAAAGGAGATCCAGGAGTTGTTGCCAAAACTTTAAGTGACTTTTCTAAGAAACATAAAGTTGTTAAGTTTAAAGGTGGATTCTTAGATGGTTCTGTTTTATCAGATGTTGATGTTGAAGCTATATCTAAGTTGCCTCCAAAAGAGGTCTTATATGCTCAATTGCTTGGTACACTTCAGGCTCCAAGTAGGAATTTGGTAAGTCTGCTTAATACAAAATTATCAAGTATTGTTTATGTATTAGATTCATATAAAAATAAAATTGCGTAAATAAAAAATTTTAAGAAATAATAATTTGGAGGATTAAAATGTCTGACGAAGTAAAAGTTGAAGAAACAAAAGCAAAAATTAGTCCAGAAATGGAAAAATTCATATCTTATGTTGAAAATATGACAGTTCTTGAATTGTCAGAACTTATCAAAGCTCTTGAAGATAGACTTGGTGTATCTGCTGCTGCTCCTGCAGCTGCTGTTGCTATGCCTGCAGCTGGTGCTGCTCCTGCAGCTGAAGCTGAAGAAAAAACAGAATTTGATGTTGTTCTTTCAAGTTTCGGAGAGAAAAAAGTTCCTGTAATTAAAGTTGTAAGAGCTATTACAGGCTTAGGTCTTAAAGATGCTAAAGACTTAGTTGAAGCTGCACCAAAAGCAATTAAAGAAGGTGTTGCAAAAGACGAAGCTGAAAAAATCAAAAAAGAGTTAGAAGAAGTTGGCGCAACAATTGAACTCAAGTAGTTCAAAAAAATATGTTTGACATTGACGGGAAATACGAAAAATCGTGTTTCCCGCTTTTGGCGTTTTGAGTATTTTTATTCAAAATGATAAGTAATTCCTGATAATACTGGTATATAAGGATTAAGGTGTATTATGGCTGAACGAATAAATTTAGGAAAGCTTCATGATGTATTAGACATACCAGATCTAATCGGAATACAAATAGATTCTTACAAGGATTTTCTTCAAAAAGGTATTCCACATGAGCAAAGAACAAATCAGGGACTTCATGAAGTACTTCAGGAAGTGTTCCCGATTGAAAGTTACGATAAACAATCCGTATTAGAATACGTTTCATATAATATTGGTAACCCAAAAGAAAAGTTATTAACCTGTTTAAAAGATGGTATAACTTATAGTGCTCCTTTGCATATCAATTTTCGCCTGGATAGTAACGGCGAGGTAAAGGATGAAACAGTATATATGGGAGAAATCCCGATAATGACTAATCGTGGTACTTTTGTTATTAACGGTGCAGAACGTGTAATAATTAGTCAGCTGCATAGATCTCCTGGTGTATGTTTTGAGAAGAAACAACATACAAGCGGACGTACTCTATATTCTTTTAGAATTATCCCTGATAGAGGATCTTGGTTGGAAGTACAGTTTGATATTAATGATAATATTTATATATATTTAGATCGAAGAAGAAGAAGAAGAAAGTTTTTAATAACAACACTTCTAAGAGCAATTGGTTATGAAACTGATAAAGATATGATATCAAGTATTTATGATGTCAAAAAGATTTCAGTTTCTGCATTGGCAAAAGAAAAAGATATTTCACAGTTTTATGCAATGGATGATCTTCTTGACACTGACGGTGAAGGGATTATTGATTCTTATGATGCACTGACTGAGCAAGCTCTGAATGAACTTAAACTTCAAAAAATCAAAGAAATTGAAGTTATTCATATACCTAATAAAGCAGATTATCTTCTGAAATGTCTCCAAAGAGATACAACAAATACAAAAGATGAAGCTTTAAAAGAAATATATAGAAGAATGAGACCTGGTGATCCACCAAGTATCACAAATGCAAAACAGCTTCTTAACAGACTGTTTTTTGATGTTAGACGATATGACCTTGGATTAGTTGGACGTTATAAAATAAATCAGAAACTTAATATCAATGTTCCTGAAGATGTTAGAATTTTAACTAAAGAAGATATGCTTGAATCTGCTAGATATTTAATGGATTTAAGATGTACTGGCGGACAAGTTGATGATATAGATCACCTTGGCAGTAGGAGAATCCGTACTGTTGGTGAGCAGATGCAGAATCAATGCCGTATAGGTCTTGTTAGAACAGAAAGACTTGTCAGAGAAAGAATGACCTTGCTGGGGATGAATGAAGGAGTAATGACGGCCGGTAAACTCGTGAACCCTAAAGCTTTTGCAAGTGTAATAAGAGACTTTTTTGCAAGAAATCAGCTTTCTCAATTTATGGATCAGACTAATCCTTTGTCAGAGTTGACAAATAAACGTAGGTTAAGTGCATTAGGCCCTGGTGGATTAAATAGAGAGAGAGCAGGATTTGAAGTACGTGATGTTCATGTAAGTCATTATGGGCGTATATGTCCAATCGAAACTCCTGAAGGTCCAAATATTGGTTTAATTTCTTCTTTTTCGCTTTATACCAGAGTTAATGATTTTGGTTTCTTGGAAACTCCGTACAGAGTTGTAAAATCTGGTAAAGTTACTAATAAAATTGAATATCTGACAGCAGATGTTGAAGAAAAATATGTTATAGCTCAGGCTAATGCACTTCTGGATGAAAACGGTAAATTTATAAATAAAACTGTTATGTCCAGATATCAGGGTGATTCTTACGAAAAACCTAAAAGTGAAGTTCAATACATGGATGTATCACCAAAACAGCTTGTAAGTGCAGCAGCAGGTATTATTCCTTTTCTTGAACACGATGATGCTAACCGTGCTTTAATGGGATCAAATATGCAGAGACAGGGGGTACCACTGCTGACTACAGAATCTCCAGTTGTTGGTACTGGACTGGAAAAACGTGTTGCAGTAGATACTAAATCTGTTATTGTCGCTGAAGAAGACGGTATTGTAGCAAGTGTTTCAGGCGATAGAGTTATAATTACTTCAGATGGAAAAAGACTTGAAGAAACTGCTGAGCCTGAAAAAGTACAGGAATATGAATTATATAAATTCTTGAGGACTAATGCCGGCACAAGTATTAACCAGAGACCAATTGTTAAATCAGGGCAAAATATTGTTAAAGGTGATGTAGTTGCTGACGGTGCAGCTACAGAAGATGGAGAGTTGGCTCTTGGTAAAAATCTTACAGTTGCTTTTATGTCCTGGTGTGGTTACAACTATGAGGATGCTATAGTAATTAGCCAACGTATTGTAAAAGATGACGTTTATACAAGTGTTCATATTGCTGAATTTGATACAACTGCCAGAGATACAAAACTTGGTCCTGAAGAAATTACCAGAGATATTCCTAATGTAAGTGAAGAAGCTTTGGCTAATTTAGGCTCAGATGGAATTATCAGATTAGGTGCAGAAGTAAAACCAGGCGATATTCTTGTCGGTAAAATTACACCTAAATCCGAAACTGAATTAGCTCCTGAAGAAAGATTACTGCGTGCTATATTCGGAGAAAAAGCAGCTGATGTTAAAGATTCAAGTCTGGTTGTTGGTAGTGGTACTTCTGGTATCGTTATGGATGTAAGGGTTGAACATTCCAAAGATCCAAACAGATCTTCAATGACAAAAACTGAAATAAGGCGTCAATGTAAAAACATTAAAGATAATGCAAAAGCAGAATTTGCTACATTGATAGAAGAACTTGCTGATTCATTATCTGAATTTTTATTAAAAGAAAAATTACCTTATCCAATTTATGATGATTCTTCGTCAAAAGAGGATATGATTTTAATTTCTTCAAATCGTAGAGTTACAGCTAGCGGGATTAATAAACTTGCTAATAAATTTAGATATTACAGAATGGAAGAGTGTCCTGTAAAAGAACAGATTGATGAAGTTATTTCTAAATTTGTTCCAAAATTTGACAGAATTGAAAAAACAAGAGATGAAGCTATTCAATCTTTAGAGTCCGGTGATAACACTAATTTAGGTGCAATTAAAAAAGTAAAAGTTTATATTGCTACCAAACGTAAACTTCAGGTCGGAGATAAAATGGCCGGAAGGCACGGGAATAAAGGTATTGTAGCTAAAATTGTTCCTGAAGAAGATATGCCTTTCTTATCAGACGGAACTCCTGTAGATATTGTACTAAATCCTCTTGGCGTACCAAGCCGTATGAATGTAGGGCAGGTACTTGAGACTCATCTTGGATGGGCTGCAAGCATGCTTGGGATTAAAGTTGCAACTCCGGTGTTTGATGGAGCTGATGAAGAACAGATTGTAGACCTTATGGAAAAAGCTAATGAAAAACACTTGGAACAAGATGGTGTAAATTATCATTGGGGTTTTCTATATAAAGATGGCAAATGGGTTTTTGACGGCAAGACTGATGTATTTGATGGTAGAACTGGTAATAAATTTCACCAGAGAATTACGGTTGGAAAAATTTATATGCTTAAACTTGACCATCTTGTGGCTAATAAAATACATGCAAGATCAGTTGGTCCTTATTCTCTAGTTACACAACAGCCGCTTGGAGGTAAAGCTCAGCATGGTGGACAGCGTTTCGGAGAGATGGAGGTATGGGCTCTTGAGGCATACGGAGCAGCTTATACTCTGCAGGAAATGCTGACTGTTAAAAGCGATGATGTAGTAGGCAGAACAAGAATATATGAGTCTATAGTAAAAGGCAGTAGTGTTCTTGAAGCTGGTCGTCCAGAATCATTTAATGTTCTTATGAAGGAAATGCAGAGTCTTGGGCTTGATATACAGGTCGTTAAAGATAAAGATGCAGATCTTACATAATATAAATGAGGAGAAATTATTGTGATTGATAGTAATTTCAAATATAAAGAAGTAAGTCATGTTGCTGAAAATAATTTTAATTATGTTTCAATAAATGTTGCTTCGCCTGAAAAAATACGTTCCTGGAGTCATGGTGAAATAAAAAATCCTGAAACTATTAACTATAGAAGTTTTAAACCTGAAAAAGGTGGACTTTTTTGTGAAAGAATTTTTGGACCGACCAGAGATTGGGAATGTGGTTGCGGTAAATACAAAAGAATAAAATACAAAGGTGTTGTTTGTGATCGTTGTGGAGTTGAGGTTACTGTCTCAAAAGTACGACGTGAAAGAATGGCTCATATAGAGCTTGCAGTACCTGTTTCACATATATGGTTTTTTAAATGTATGCCAAGTCGTCTTGGATTAATGCTTGATATGACTGCTCGCTCTCTAGAAAGAGTAATCTACTATGAAGAATGGGTAGTTATTGATCCAGGTGATACACCGCTTAAGGCTTGTCAGACATTAAGTGAAATTGAATACAGAGAAGCAATTGAATTATATGGAACTGATTCTTTTGTTGCTGGAATGGGTGCAACTGCAGTACGCACATTGCTTCAGGGACTTGATCTTCCTGCGTTGAAGGAAGAGTTAAATTCTCAGATGTTTGCTACTAGAAGCAAAGCCATTAGGAAAAAAATAGCTAAGAGATTAAGGCTTGTAGAAGGTTTCCAGCAAAGTGGAGCTAAACCAGAATGGATGATCCTTGAAGTTCTACCAGTTATTCCTCCGGAATTAAGGCCTTTAGTTCCTTTAGAAGGAGGTCGTTTTGCTACCTACGACTTAAATGATTTATATAGACGTGTTATCTATAGAAATAATAGATTAAAGAATTTACTTCAGCTGAAAACACCTGAAGTAATTATCAGAAATGAAAAACGTATGCTTCAGGAGGCTGTTGATGCTCTATTGGACAACGGTAGACATGGAAGAGCAATTACTGGGGCTGGAAACAGACCTTTAAAATCTTTAAGTGATATGCTTAAAGGTAAAGGTGGTAGATTTAGACAGAATTTATTAGGTAAAAGGGTTGATTATTCAGGAAGATCTGTGATTGTTGTTGGTCCTGAACTGAAATTGGACCAGTGCGGTATTCCTAAGAAAATG
>DASCNA010000018.1:0-3468 GCA_036011305.1 Victivallales bacterium | reverse complement strand
TTTAATTTACCTCCAAATATTGTTTTATATCTATACATTGTATTTTCTATAAGATTTCGTTTGTTATACCCTGAAATCGCCTGCCAGGCATCTCTTCCTTTCTCCTGTATTTTGAGAATATGTAAATCTCTTTGGGTAGAATCTCTAGCTGCATTAGGTGACAACACAGCATCTGTGCGAGGCGAAGTTATTATTTTTATTCCCGGCCATTTTGCTTCAAGTTCTTCATGCAGAGGATTTGAATCATATGCGCCATCCCCTTGAAATTCATCAATTTGAGTATTTATTCTGGATATTAAAATAGATGCAACTGGAGCATCTCCAACACTATTTGAGGTCAATTCTGCCGCCAGGACATCACCGTTTTTAGCAATTCCAAGGTGGGCTTTCATCCATTGCCTCTTGATTTTCGTTTTATGTTTTTCATTAGCCCACTCACCTTCGCCGTATATTTTAAGACCTGTACTATCAATTGTAAGCCGTTTGGTCTCCGAGTTTAAATCTATTTTTTCAGATCTTTTGAATTTACGAATAGTTATATTAAGATCCTTCGCACGTTTACTTAACAAAGTATAATTAGGAACAGGCAAATCAATTCCACAGTAATCAAATAGCCCCTCTATAAAACCTTGAGTTTGACGAAGCGGGCTCTTCATGCAGAACCTTATCTGTAAACAGATTTCAATAGCCTTATCCGTAAATAGGGGCTGACCGCCAGGTAGCTTTTCTTTCCGAGGATTCTCTAGCCAAAACTCATGAATATTATCGATTATCATAAAAATGAGTTGACCGCGATGAACTAAAGCTTTATTATATAAAGGCCAGTTGCGGAGGTGATAATTAACTTTCTTACCTTTACGGTTTTTGGGCATTGGTTTACTTTCAAGTTTTTGAAATTAATCGGTGATTGTGAACCCATAAAATAACGTTGCTGGTCATTTTTTCAATATTTAAAATGGCAAGAATTAGATTAGTAAATAGTCATTCAACAAAGCCGGGAAATTATAAAATCCTAATTTTGGGAAAGGGCTAAGTTATAGAATCCAAAAAATGGGAATGGTCATACCACAGTAGAAATTTATGTAAGCGTAAATTTGAGTACATCTTTTAATAGATTTTAATTGTTATAAATTTTGATTTTCTAATATAAACTAAAAGGAAATTAAAATGCTTAATCCTAATTCACCAAGAGTAAAGAAGTGGTCTTCCATTGTGGATGATTTTGATAAATCTGGTTTATCACCCAGTAAATATTGTGAAAGAACTGGTGTATCAGCAAAGACTTTATATACGTGGCGGCGTAATTTTGGTAAGATAAGTAACCCCAGGAAGCGAACTAAAGAATTTGTAAAAATGCAATTTTCTTCTGATGAGCAACCATCAACAGCATCAACAGCATCAACTGCAGATGAATCTGCTAATCTATTTTCAGGTATTCATATTGAGTATAGCAATAACTTTAAGATTTCATTAGATAAAAATTTTGATGAATCCACCTTTCTAAAAGCAATGAAAGTTTTTAATAAAGTATTATGCTAAATTTGATAAATAACAGAATTTACCTTTATAACCGTCCAGTACATATGCAGAAAAGCTTCGAAGGGCTGTGCTCAATAGCCCGTGATGCGTTTCCAGGACAACTTTTAACAGATGCAATTTTTGTATTTTTAAATAGGAGTAAAAATAAAATAAAACTTTTAAGCTGGGATGGTGATGGTTTTATAATTTTATATAAACGCTTAGAAAAAGGTGAATTCATAGTGTCATCCAATGGAAAATCATGTTTAAGTAGACGAGAATTCTTGATGTTGTTTGAAGGCGTAAGGCCTAAATATATAAATAAGAGATTTGAGCTTAAAAAAGGAAAATATTGAGTTCAATTATTATGATTCTATGCTATATTTGTGTATGGTTATTACAGTAGAAAAAGATTCAGACATTATTTCAGAAAATAAACATCTAAAACAAAGAGTTTCGCATTTGGAAGAGCAGGTTGCATGGTATAAGCGACAAATTTTTGGCTCCAAATCTGAACGATATGTTGATGCCATCGGTGAGAATCCTGACCTACCTGGTTTTGAATCTATATCGATTGACGAGAATACCGATTCAGAAGAATTAAACCAGAAAAAGACTACGAAGAAACGTAAAAAAATATACGAAAAAGGTAAGTGTACTCTAGAATTGCCGGATGATCTTCCAATTGAAGAAATTGTAAAAGATATTCCAAAGGAAGAGAGATTTGATCTAAAAACTGGAAAACCACTCGTTGAATTTGACAGGGAAGCTGTAGATAAGCTGGCCTATAAACCAGGTTCATATTACATAAAACGTACAGTATATGTTAAATATGCTGTTGTAGGCGACTCACTCGCAGGAGTCACACAAGCGACTACAGATGATACACTTCTTAGAGGCTCTAAGTTTGATGAAAGTTTTATTGCTCATGTGATAGCTGAAAAATTAGCTTATCATACACCTCTTTACAGACAGCAGGAAAAACTGTTTTTCAATGATATAAAAGTAGAACGCCAAACATTAAGCTCTTTAATTAAAAATGTTGGGATTAAACTGGAAGTTTTATACAATGAAATGAAAAAACAGCTTTTTACACAAGGCTACCTGTTTAGCGATGATACGCCTGTAAAAATGTTGACTCCAGGCAAAGGAAAAACCAAAGAAACACGGATGTGGATTTATGAAGGAGCCAGTCCCAATGCTCCACCTTATAAAATATATCAATTTACAGAAAATCGTAAATATGAATATCCCAAAAAGTTCCTTCATGGTTTCAAAGGTACTGTTCATGCGGATGCCTATGGTGCTTATGTTGATATCGATAAAGATAAATATACTCCAATAAATTGGGCTGCCTGCTGGGCTCATGGGAGGAGAAAATTTGAAGAAGCGCAGGCTGGAGATAAAGAACTGAAAAAAGATATAATGAAACAGATTCAGTGTCTTTCCAGATATGAGAGGATTGCATGGAGCAATGACGCACAAACTCGCTTAAAAATTAGACAAAAATACGAGAAACCTATTGTAGATAAGATTTATAGTACGTTAAAAATAAAAGTTTCCAGAGATATTATGCTGCCTAAAGAGAAACTGACCATTGCTGTCAACTATATGTTGTTCTATGAGGTCAATTTTAGGCGATATCTGACAGATCCTAATATTAGAATGGATAATAATGCCGCTGAAAGATCAATGCGTAAAATTGTATTAGGAAAGAAAAACTGGATGTTCATTGGAAGTCCAACTGCAGGTAAATCCATGGGAATTTTATATTCATTTGTACAGACATGCAGAGTTATGAAAATTGATCCGCAAAAATATCTGGAAGATGTATTCAGGCGACTCCAAGGACATCCGCATCAAAATTTAAGAGAACTTTTGCCGGATAGATGGACTCAAGAAAAAACTGTAAAAAAATAAAATTCAATATGTACTCAAATTTACGCTTAC
>DASCNA010000017.1:0-12024 GCA_036011305.1 Victivallales bacterium | reverse complement strand
GAAATAGTAATAATTAATATTATTATATATAATATATATTTAAAATAAATATATATTTATATCAAAATATAAACTGTAATGATAACGGCCATTTAAATTATATAAATATTTAAGATAATGTGTGAAGATTTTAAAAGATGGGAAACTGATACTAAGTATTACAAAACTCATTTGTACAAAGATTTATTTGGATGTTGGATTTTAGAAAAATCCTGGGGAAGCAAATTTACTCGTAGAGGAGGGGGGCAGTTGGTTTGCTACACTTCTTATGATGATGGAATTAAAAAACTAAATTCTATAGGAAAGCTACGAAAAAAGAGAGGGTATCATAAAACCGATTGAATAATAATCCGGCAATATTGCAATTTATAATGTAATCTTTTAGAATCTAACAATTAAGTCAGGTTATTTATTCATAATCAAAAACCAAGGAAAAACAGTATGAAGATACTAATTGGAGTAATGCTCAGTTTATTATTAAGTTGTTCATTCAGCTTGTTTGGCCAGGAAACAGAAGAAGGAATTCCACAACCGGTATCTAATATTACAGCTCAAACAGGTAAAACAAAGTGTTCAAAGTCTAAACAAAATATTGATACAGTGAAAAGTAAGAAGTCATGCTGCGCTAAGAAAAAAAATACCACTTTAAAGGGAAAAAGTGAAGTGGGACAGAATTCAGATACATTGAAGAACAAGAAATCATGCTGTGCTAAAAAGGAAGTTTTGGATTCAAAAACTATACAGTCGCAAGACCTAGATGTAAAAGGACCTAAACAGAATCAGCCTCCTAACTAATTTTGAGGACACTCATACATATTAAAAAGAGATGCATTAGTGTCTCTTTTTTTTTTGCCTTTGATTCTTCTTGAAAATATTTCTTTTCTAAGAATTACAGCAATTTTTCGATTTTATTATAAGTCATAATTAAATATTTTGTTAATTTTGAATTTAAGGTTAAATAATAAACCCTAATGATTTATATTGTTTTTAATGTCCCTATTATTAGTTCTTTGAAATACTTTGACATTATACTATCAAAAAGAAATTAAAATGGAAGAAAAAATAACCCAAAATAGATCTAAATTACTAAAGTTAAAACAGTTTGCAAAAAATAAAGCAGGTAAAAATATCTGTAGACATTTCAATATTGAACTTTGCGAATGGGTAGAAACTATACTTCCAAGATGGCAAGGAAATATCAGACCTCCTAAATTCACTCCAGAGGAATTAAAAGCAGAAAAATTTATACTGACTAATTTTCTTGTTAATATGGATAGGAGTAATCCAAACCATATAAAATCACGTGAAATATTAATGGAACTCGGGATTATTTATATACGTGGGAGTCGGCATAAATCAGAAATAAATAATTAGGATATAACCATATGCGAATAAATATAACTAAAAAAGAATATGAAGATCTGGTAGCTCTACTCGCGTTTGGATTAAGCAGTGCAAGTCTATACCATAATAAAAAAGATACAGAAAAACTTGTTAGTTACGATAAGTTAGTGGCACAAATATATGGATTATCTGAAAAGATTGGTTATAAGGGAATAACAATAGAAAATGATAAGTGCCATTTAAATACCAAAGTTTTTGATTTTGAAATTCTTTTAGAAAAAATATTTAAAGAATATTTTAAAGAACAACTTCTTAATATTGATCTTAATAAACAATTTGAAGATAAAAGCAGCGATGAGGTTAAAAATCTTTCTGATAAAAGCATTCACCCTCTTATTAATGACCTTAGTGAGAAATGGAATCAGAAACTTGATGATCTCGATATGCGTACATTTTTTTTAAAACTACATAGCTATCTTAATACAGATAATGATGCATACATAACAAAAGCACTCGACAAGCAAAAAATTAAGAGTAATATCGTTAATGATCTATACAAAAAGACAAAATCCAAACTAATTTGGCGGAAATTAAATAACAAAGTACATTAATAGCAAACTAGAAAATTTGAATAAAATAACATACTCAAAGAACAGTGAATATAAATTTAATAAATCATTAACTGTTGGTAAGTTTTCCAGCATATTTTTATTTGTTTTATTTTTAGTAGGCTGTTCCACTGTTCCGTACACGAATAGAACTCAACTGATGCTTGTTTCTGAAAAAACTGCTGAACAAATGGGTAATATGGCTTTTAATGAAGTTAAGGTGGAAACTATTTCATTAAATAATTCAAAGATGGATTCAGCTGTTAATAGAGTTGGGACGAATATATCTAAAGCAGCTGATAAAAGTGAATATCAATGGAAGTTTCTAGTAGTAGAATCTAATGATGCTAATGCATTTTGCCTGCCAGGAGGGAAAGTTGTAGTTTATAGTGGGTTATTTAAATATATTAAAAATGATGGTGAACTTGCTACAGTTTTAGGGCATGAGATAGCACATGCTATTGCCAGGCACTCAGGTGAACGAATTTCTCAAGGGTATGTAGAATCATTTGGAGGTATAGCTATAGATACAACTCTTGCAATCTTTGGCATACCTGGAATATTTGGAAGTGTATATAGTGTTGCAGCCCATTTAGGAGTAAATTTACCATTTAGTAGAACGCAGGAATATGAAGCTGATTATATAGGTCTTATGCTTATGGCTAAAGCAGGATATGATCCTGATACAGCGATCGTTTTTTGGAAAGATTTTTCTAAAGAATCTGATTATGGTAGTATAAAAGAATTTTTTACAACACATCCTATGGGCAAAAAACGTATACAGGAGCTTAAAGATTTATTACCAAAAGCAGAAAAGATATATGCTTCCAATCATATAAAATTAGGGGTAGGGGAACGTATTAGCTCCACTTGATTTTATTGTTAACATCTGACATAGAGTTGAAAATAAATTTCTGTCTGCTAGAATGCTACATATACTTGGATTCAGATATTTATAGTTTACTGAATTTCCTCTCACAAGCGTTGAAAGTGAGTTAGCCTTTTATTTTTTTATTTTCAACGCTTGTTCCTTATGTAAATAGGTGAGTCGTTTTACATTATTGAATTTAGTTTTTTATCCCTTTTGGCAGCTCTTTTCTCTTTTAATGTTTTTTGAGATTTTTTCTTTGTATCATGTTTTTTACTGTCTTTTCCTTTAGTCATTTTTCTTCTCCTAATAGTTAAACATTAGACAGGGTGATATAGGTAAAAATAAAACTCTGATTCGATTAAAAATGTAATTATGGAATTGTATGTGACATAAGCTCTTAAATCATACAAATTTTACCATAGAGCCTTCAGTTAAATTCTTAGCTTTTAGAAAATTTCTAAAAATATCTTTATCTGAAAAGTCTCCTATTTTTAAGACCTTTCCTTGTATATAGGATGTATTGACGTCATTGGATAGGATTTCAACTTCCAGGCAAAGTGTATGTTTTTTATATTTATCAATATATATTTTTATGCTTGCTTTATTGCCTTCATTGAATTTTGTTGATTCATCTGATATACGGCTTACACAATGTCCTAAGTTTATACACATAAGAAGGCTCCTTAAAAATATTATTAAATATAATTTTTAAAACATATAGCTTTCATACTCATCTTTACTAACTAGTTTTGAATAAAGTTTTCCACTTTTATCCATTCCATATATTTTGTATAGATGAGTAAAATAACTTTTCCCAAAACGTTTTCTTACTATAGTTTTGCTACAATTAGATATTGGGATACTCTTGAGTTGTTTTTGATCGTCACATTCAAAATTTATAAACATAATTTTACCTCTTAATAAATAATTAATCTAGAAACCTGAAAAATATGAAGGCGTGGGATAACCTGAGATATCTTCAGGTTTACAGTCAGAATTAAATGAATTATATTTATTAGATGGTGCTTTTTTTAGCTTATTAGGCTTAGTAAAAACTTCTTTTTCAACTATCAGGGTGTTTTTATTGAAGGTGGCTTCATTTCTAGTGTTGTTCATCGTAAAGTCCCTTTTTGCTAGTGTGTTATTCTATTGATGTGCGGTGGTAGATCTTCTGACAAAGTCGTTGTCTATATGATTTCTATGATACTCATAGAACTTAAATCGAGTAATTCCAGAAAGAAACAGAAAAACTAACATAATACTAATAAACCAGAAAGTAAAGTGGCAAAATTAGATACAAAAGTGTAGTTTGTTTAAAAAATAACGGAAAGTATTTAGATATTAAGATGATAGAGCAACCTAAAAAATTTGATGATAATTTAAAATTCTATAACGCAGCTTTAGGTGATGAAATAAAACTTCCATATGCCGTAGAAAGTGTTTCTGCCGGATTTCCCTGCCATGCAGACGGCTATATTGAATGTGAATTTGATATAAATCAACATCTTATTAAAAATCATTCTTCTACTTTTTTAGTCCAGGTAAATGGTGATTCTATGATTAATGCAGGTATTCAAACCGGTGATATGCTTGTTGTAGATAAATCTATGGAAGTAAAAAACAATGATATAGTTATTGCATGTGTTGCTGGCGAATTCACGGTAAAGCGGCTATTTAGTAAAAATAACAAAGTATGTTTGTTCCCGGAAAACCCATTATTTAAACCTCTTTTGATCACTGAAGAGATGGACTTTCAAGTTTGGGGTAAAGTTACCAATATTATAAGAAGTATATAGGCATTTATTAATATGTGTTTTGATGCTAAGCATGAAGGAAATCGGTTAGTTTTTCGTTTTAAAGGTAAATTAGATACGAACTGTATAAATAAAATTTATTCATCAGTTCTTCAATCTATAAAAGAAGCTGATGATATCGTTTTTGATATGTCTGAAGCTGAATATATTTCATCATTGTTTTTGAACCTCTGTATGATTACAGCCAGAGAAAAAACAATGAATAATTTTTCCATAGTTAATGCAAAAGATGAAGTTGCTAAAGTCTTCAAAATTGCAGGGTTTAATAAATTATTCAAAATAAATAATTAACAATTAGAGCTCTTCTTCAGGCATATGCATAAAGAGAATTTAAATTTTGATTTTATACTGTGCCCTTTTTGCTTTTTAGGATAGTACGTGCACCCCACGTAATTTGGGTTGTAACTATAAAGTAAATTTGATGCAGTATTTTTAGGCTTGGTATTTATATGATTGCAGTTATTATTTAATTTTGTCATATTTCACCTCTATTCTAACTTGATGATTATCTTTTCTATCCTGCATGATATTTATATTAAAATTCAAAGCATCAAATATTTCATCAATCTGGGAATCTTCCATCTTATTACTCTTCATCAGTGACCTTACTTCATTTTCTATGCAATATCTCATCAATGACGGGATGTAGAAAGAAACGCTACTATTTTCCTTGTTATAATTCTCTAATATTTCCTGAGCATTTATAAGTTTCCTAGCAGTGATTCTTTTTACCATAAATACCTCCATATTTAAAGTTTCTATATATTATATAACTCTATTTATCAGTAGTTTTCAACTATGAAAAGTGCTGTGAATATTCTCTGGTTTGATAATTAATTTGTAACTTGTTTATTTTTCTATGTCGGTATGAAATGTAAAAAAAAACAAAGTAATCTGTAACTTTTATTTCCTGAAATAGATGTTTTAAGTTGTTGACATTTATTAACAGTTTATTAATAATTAGATGTTTCCAACTAGTGGATATTTTTGGTACTTAATCTTAATTATAGAATAAAATATGACGACTGATACGGCAGCTACAATTTCAAGAATACTGCAATCAAGGATGAAGGACAGTTCGGTGAGAGTTTATCTTTTTTTATACTGTGATGCCGGAAGTTTTGATGAAGCGACAAGAATAACCAGCAAAGAAATTTCTGATTCTTTGAAAATGAATAGAAAAACGGTCTTTGGTGCATTATCAGAACTAAAGTTTTATGGTTATGTAGTAATATCAGGGAAAACCAGCAATAGGCAAATTACATGCATAGATCCATATTTGATAAATGAAAAAGAAGTAATAAAAGCAGCATCCTCTGAAAAAAAGACACTTCAAGTAATTATAAATGAAAACCTTGAACTGGAAAAATGGTTTGCTGATTATATTAATGAAGTTGATCTAAAGATGAGGGTGTCAGATATATTTTGCTATATAAAAGAATATGATATATGTATAAGTGAACTTATACATAACAAAGTAATTGCTAAAGGAACACCTGTGATACTACCTGAGTTTTCTAAAAATGATTATAGAAAATTTATTGTTAAATTAAGACAAAAAGAAAATGAATTAAATGTCATTGAAAAAAGGGCAGGGGAGTATGATTATTCACATAGAAAAGTATTTCAAAATGATTTAAAAGATTTCTTTATAAATAACGAATACAGGAAGAAATTTAGTAAATATATTACATGCTCGTATAATAATCTATCGAAGTTCCCAATTGATTTTAAGAAGGCTTTTCTCAACTGGCTTGAACCCGAATTGTTTTGAAGAAGATAATAAATACTTAAACGGTAAAAAATATTTAAGTATATTTTCTGAATAAATTTACAGCTAGAACCTTTTAGTGGGCCATGTTATTAGTTTTAAGCTGTTAATAGTTTTTTGATAGATTTTGTATAAGCTTAGTATTCACTATGATAGAGAAGGCGCTTTGAATTAGAGATTATTTTTATAGAAAACAACTTGCAGAAATAGTATACCGGTGCATATTTGAGTTCGTGGCGAAGGTTTCTGTGATATATTCAAATCTCCCTATCCCCACCACATTTGTCCCAGTATTACAGAGCCTTTGCCACACTTTAAAGTTTGAATTATAACAAACTGTTTAGGAGATATTATGATTTCTGATGAAAGCCTGGCCTGGATAAATTCATTGAATAAATTCTATAAATCAGGAGATAAAAAAGATTTACCAGCTAATGCTGATATAAATAATACTTACGTGTTTGATGCATTAAAAAAATGGAAGCTAATCAAAAATAAAAAATATAAATATATTAAAAAGGAATAATATAACAGCCGTCAAAGTATGGATATTCAACTTTTTTCAAAGTGTTTTTTGAATATTTTGACGCTCCTGCTGGTGTTTTTACTGTCCAGAACTTACCGGTTTCACCGGTAATAACAGATTTAAATTTATGCCCTTCACTACAAACATAAACAGTATCGCCAATTCTCATATTTATTACATTTTGAATTATTGAATTGCGGATAGTTGATGTTGGTTTGTAAAATAGTTAACTTTATCAAGACTCATTGATATGTCTATTCTATCCAGATATACATTATCTGGTACTCTTAACGATATGGGTGCAAAATTCAATATGCCTCTAATTCCCGCATATACCATTAAATCTGCAATTTGCTGTGCATGCTGTCTTGGAGTTGTTATTATTCCTATATCAATACCAAGCTCAAAGATTTTATCTTTTAAGTCGTCAATATGATAACAGCTACAGTTAGAAAAACTATTCCCTATTATTTCTTTATCTACATCGAAAGCAGCAACAATTAAACTTTTTGAATCTCTATAAATTTCATTGGATAGAACTGCTTTTCCTAAATTACCTACGCCTACCAAAGCTATTTTTAAACCATTATTATCTTCTAAAATGTTATCAATATCTTTAATTAATTTTTGGATGTTATAACCATTCTTTAATGTTCCGGCACATCCTGCGATCATTAAATCTCTTCTTACCTGAGGTGAATTACTGTTTGAAAGTTCAGCCAGATGATGTGAATATAAATGACTTGATTTATCAGACTGTAAGTTTTTCAGTTCTCTTCTGTATATAATCAATCGTTCAATTGTCGGTGCCGGGATAGAGTTTTTTCTTTTCATGCTTTAGCCTTAAATTGAAATAATTATTGATTTTTCGATGGCTTTGAATAATACTTATCGCAATTTATTGCTATTGCACTATCAACAGGATTATTTCTTAAGCTGCACCAACAGCCTCAGGTTATTGGTGTAGTGTTAAAGAAAATCCTGTGGATAGAGAAATAGCTGTAAGATGTGATAGGTTTACTCCATCTGAATAAGTCACTACCAGAATAATATAATTTTTACAGATAGTAATACTGAGTTATGAACCAAAGATTCTCTAAGTCTTCAAATACTACAGAGCAGGAATTTATTTCAGGAACGGTTGAAAGAATAACATTTCATAGTGAAGAAACAGGTTTTTGTGTACTTAGAATAAAAGTTAAAGGGTATCGAGAACTGCTAACAGTAGTAGGTTCAACTGCTGTTATAAGTGCTGGCGAGTATTTAGAATGCAAAGGGTATTGGGTAAATGACAGAAAACATGGCTTACAGTTAAAAGCTTCATACATAAAAACAGTACCTCCAACAACTCTTGAAGGTATAGAAAAATATCTCGGTTCAGGAATGATTAGAGGAATTGGTCCCCATTTTGCAAAAAAACTGGTGCATGCTTTTGGAGAGGATGTTTTTGATATAATAGAAAATACTCCTGAAAAACTTAAAGAACTTGATGGTATCGGTCCTAAACGAACAGCAAAGGTCATTGATGCATGGGATGAACAGAAAGCTGTAAGAGAAATTATGGTTTTTCTAAGGTCTCACGGAGTTGGTACTGCAAGATCTGTACGTATATATAAAACTTACGGAGATAATGCTGTCGGAATTATATCTAAAAATCCATACCAGCTTGCTATTGATATTCACGGTCTAGGTTTTAAAACCGCTGATACAATTGCAATGAAGCTCGGAATTAAACCTGACTCACTTATAAGAGCAAGAGCAGGTGTAAGACATGTACTTATGGAAATCTGTACCGAAGGGCACTGCGCTGATACCTATGATCATCTAGTGGAAACATCATCAGAATTATTAGAAATTCCTATTGAAACAATAAAAGATGCCATATTGTGTGAGCTTAAAAATAAAAGTATTGTTGAAGATATCATTAAGGATAAAAAATGTATATATCTTTCATCACTGTATTATTCAGAAGTTTCGGTTTCTGAAAATATAACAAGGCTTAATAAAGGTACTCCAAGTTGGGGAACTATTGACGGAGCAAAAGCTATACCATGGGTAGAACAGAAAGCCGATATCAAGCTTTCAACATCCCAACAGAAAGCTGTAGATAATTCTATCAATAATAAAGTTTCTATAATTACAGGTGGACCTGGTGTCGGAAAAACTACTGTTGTAAATAGTATTCTAAAAATAGTAAAAGCAAAGAAAGCTGAAGTTGTTTTATGTGCTCCTACCGGAAGGGCTGCAAAAAGATTATCTGAGACTACTAACTTACAGGCTAAGACAATTCACAGACTTCTGGCATTCGACCCTAAAACAGCTTTATTTAAACATAATAGAGAGAATCCTATAAAAGCTGATTTTTTTGTTGTGGACGAAGCCTCCATGATAGATATTACACTGATGAATAGTTTTTTAAAAGCTATTCCTGACTATGCATCATTACTCATTGTAGGAGACGTAGATCAACTGCCATCTGTGGGACCAGGTTCTGTACTGAGAGATATCATTAATTCTAAAGTAGTGCATGCCTCTTTTCTTAGCGAAATATTCAGGCAGGCTTCAGACTCAATGATTATAGTAAATGCACATAGAATTAATAATGGTTCTATGCCATATTTTGATAAAATGAAAAATGACTTTGTAATAATATATAAGGATGAAGTTGAGGATATTTTTAACAACTTAATGAACATAGTAGTAAACCGCATACCGAGAAGATATAATTGTGACCCTATCAAAGACATACAGGTACTTTCTCCAATGAATCGTGGTGGATTAGGATGTAGGGCTCTAAATATTGAGCTTCAAAAAGCTCTTAATGGAAGCTCTGTTCCTAGAATATCCAAGTATGGCTTTGAGTTTGCACCAAAAGATAAGGTTATTCAGACCATTAATAACTATGATAAAAATGTCTTTAATGGTGATATCGGGAATATCGATAAAATAGATGAACAGGAAGAATTAGTTTATATAGATTTTGATGGTAGAATAGTTGAATATCAATTCCATGAACTTGATGAAGTAAGTCTTGCATATGCCACTACAATCCATAAAAGCCAGGGCTCTGAATATCCTATAATTGTCATGCCTATTGCAACTCAGCATTTCACGCTATTACTTAGAAATTTACTTTATACAGGTGTAACCAGAGGAAAGAAGCTTGTTGTACTTATTGGTCAAAAGAAAGCGGTTGGTATGGCGGTACATAACAATAAAATGCTTCAAAGGATTACTAAACTTTCTGATAGATTGAAAGAAAATTCAGGTATAGAACTAAATGAGATTAATTAGATAAGGTTTTTTAAAATGAGAGACTGTTGTGATTGCAAATTTTATACACTTGGACTTACAGGATTTGAAAGGTGTAATAGAAGTTCTATTGATCTGCAACATACTACGGTATCACCATTATGCAGTAATGAACGAAAGTTTGAAGACAAATGGGAAAAAAGGAAACAGTCTACCAGAATCTGTTTAGAAAATATCAAGTCCAACAAAAATAGCTTAAAACAAGGATAAAAGTTAATGCTTAATGAAGAAAAGTCTATTGGTTTCTTTGGAACTAATTTACAAAATGACGATTGTTTTCTTAAAGAAAACTATCTTGTTATAAGAAGAAGAAAAAAGTCTTTAGAGACAATGATGAAAAATCAGAAAATTTCATTGCCTATCCTACATGCTAAATTCTGGTATATTGCCGGAGGATTGGCTTCCGGATGTGGTTGTGTTATGGATAAGGAGGCTTTTGCTAAATTTAATAATATTATTCACCAGAGCTCCTTTATTAATATTGAAAAATTTAACAAAATTATCAGGATTGAAAAAGATTGGGTTTATCTGGATAGATGTGAACAAATACTTGCACCATACACTGCAATTTTAGATAATTTTAAGATTGAGGAATTGTTTTTTGACTAGTTTTTCAAGTCCTTGAGTTTTATTTGAATAAGTATTGTTATCATAAATATAAAGAGATATTAATAACATAAATAAAAAAGTAATTACGACTGATTATGAAAGATAAAACACCTATAGAAAATTCTTTTGATACATCTGCAAGCCTAGATGAGATTGAAAATGCTGCAAATAAATTAACTCAATATATTCTAAAATTGCAATCAAATGGTCATTCATCGGGAGCTATACACATAGCTTTATGTGAAATATTAGCTCTAATGGATGCAATTCATATTGTCGCTGATATGGATGGGACTGATGAAGACGAAAAAGATCATACTTTTAACTGGGGCTTAACACAAAGTATAGAACATTATGAACACGAGATACGTAAATCTGTTCATGAAATAATTACAAAAAGAAATGAAGATAATTAATTTCTCTTTAAAACTAGTTTAATGTAAATAGATGAGGATTTTAAAATGGAAAACCTAGAAACAACTTTTTTTACTGACTTTAAAGCACATGGAATGCTTTCTCTCTTTATACTTAAAGAAACAACTGAAGCTCTAAAATTAACAAAAGCAGATAACTTCAACTTTAAAGTATTGAGTTCAGAAAAAAATTCACTTACCCTTGGTTTTCTTGATATGGGGAATAATGAAAAACTCATAGGAAAAGTTGATATGAAATCCTATAAAAACGAAAAAGATCAAATAAGTATTACCCATAAAATTTCTGATTCAAACGGAAATATTTTAGCTGATTCGGAAGCAACAACAGATTAAGCACCACGAAATTTATCACAAATAGCTTGGTTGATATTATTATTCGCACAAGGCATATTGTACGTATCTAAATACTAAAAAAGCTTGTATTGTGTGTAAATATAGGATATCTTATCTTAATAGTTGAAACTTCACACAATACATGCAACTGTATTTTTCATTAAGTTATAAAGGAGATTTCGTGGATATAGAAAAGGTTAATTCTTCAGAAGAGCATATTTTTAGAAAGATTCATACGATCAGAAGCCAACAGGTTATATTAGGTGTGATGGGATTTATACGTACTATTTCTATCAGGAAAGTAATAGCAGGATTAATTTCGATCGGTTTTATTTTTGCAGGATGTAATATTTTTGCAGCAAATACAGTAAAAAATGAAATAGTTCAGCAAAAACCTATTAT
>DASCNA010000016.1:0-7831 GCA_036011305.1 Victivallales bacterium | reverse complement strand
TATATTTTGATAAATTATAGATTCGGATGAATTTTTCATTAATTTTATGATTCCAATTAGCTTATTGTTGAAGTTATAGATTGAAAGTAAAATATATCTACTATTTGATTTGTCTATTGCAATGTTTTTCTTTTTAGCCGAAGGCTGCCCTTCTCTATTCTAAAAAAATGATACATAAAGTATATTAATTAATTGTTCTTTGAAATATAAAATATAATATTAATTTCCCGCGTACGCGTGTTTTTTATATTTTTATAATAGTTTATAATAGTTTATAAGTAGCCTCATTGATTACTACTAATTTTGCTAAAACAACTACCTATTCAGATAAATCAACTACACATTCAGTGAAAGCAACTACTAATCTTGAGAATATTACTACTCTTTTGTAATCTAGTAGTAAATAATATTATTCAAGACTACTAAATCTCGAAATCAGCTACTATAATTCAAGAAAGTAGTAATATAATAAATTGATTACTACCAATTACTAGAAAACGACTACTTTTAATTAAAGAGGTATAATATGAAAGAATTTCAGTTAAACAAGGTCAAATTTAGAAATGTAATGATAGAATCCTACCAAACAATGGGTGTAAATGCAAAAAAACTTTTAATAGCTATTACACACAAGGTACAAAAAAACAGGGTAAATTTAGAAAAACCTTTGACGTTTAATGCCAAAGAAATAAAAGATATAATGCAGATAAACACATATGGCAAAGAATTAGATAAAGCAACGGATGAATTAATGCATCATATCTATATGAAACCAGATATACATAGTTCAGATTTTTTAAAGTTTAATATTTTTGATAAGGTAGATTATAAAAATGGAACTCTTTATGTGACGTTTACGAATACAATTAAAGAATATTTTACAAACTTTGGTAAGAGATTTCCATTCACTGAATATGAATTAATAGATGTATCACCTCTTAAAAATATTCATTCAATAAGAATATTTGAATTATTAAAACAATATAAAAATATGCCTAAGCAAACTAGAACTTTTTCTTTGCCCGAATTAAAAAAATGTCTAGGTATAGATGAAAATAAATATAAAAGATACCAAAATTTAAAAGTTAAAATTTTAGATAGAGTACAGAGTGAAATAAATAATTCTACATCTTCTTTAACTATTGAAAAGTATGAAACAGTTACACATGGAAGAACAATTTATGGAGTTAAGTTTATTTTTAATTTTAAGGATGAAAAAACATTTAAAAAAATTGATAATGCATTAAAAAAAGCATATGAAGAAGAAAAAAGTTTAAAATTAAACGAGCTTTATACAGCTCTGACAAATATTCATTATGAAAAGTATGATTTATTGTATGGTGGTTTTTCATCTAATTATGCAGAGAATGGCTCTCCTAGGGAAGATTTAATGAAAAGCATGTTAGCTGGTTTTTTTCTTGATTATCCTTCTTTTGAAGAGTGGCGAAAAAAGAAAAAGAAGTAATATCGCGAGTTTTTCATTAATGGCATAACCTTATTTTATATAATTTAGCAAACTCCCCCCTGCCCTTTGTAGCTTATTGAGTAATATATTGATTTAATATTTTAACGTCTATAAAAAACAAATACAGACTGATATTTAATCTTGTGACAATATTGATAATTGTCAATATTGTCAACTCTTTGTGGCTAATTCTTTATTTAGTGATATTATTGATATTGAGGTGATATTATTAATAATGCCGACAAACTCAAGGTTATCGCTATGGACTATATTGATGTAAAAGAAGCTGTGAAATATACAGGTAGAAGTGCAGCAAGTATTAATAGATTAATAAAAAAATTGAAAGATACTAATGAAGTAAATTACCTACATAGCGCACGGAATGAGCAAGGACAAAAAACAACATTAATATCACCAAATTATTTAAAGAAATATTATGAATTACAATATGAATATGTTGATAACATTGACAATGTCGATGAGGCAGATGAGAGTAAACAAAGCAATTTTGAGTATAAATATTCTGACAACGTTGAAAATGCTGATAATAATCTTAGTGACAATGATGATAATATTAATAATGTCGATGTTAAGCAGCAGCAATCGAATGCTATCATTTTAAAAAACAATGAAACTATTTATGCTTTACAACAAACAATAAAAGAGATGCAATATGGAAAACCGTTTTATAAGACTACTTCTTTATGGATTACATTAATATTGCTTTTATTTATAGCAGGAATATTAGAAGTTGGTTATTTATATAGAAATGAACTTATAGCTAATAATGAAAAGAAACTTTCGAATATAAAAATAAATTATGAAAACCAAAAAGATTTTTTTATTTCTCAAATAGCTGATTTAAAACAGCAGTATTCCCAAACACTTTTTCTAATCAAAGAATCAAATACTACGGCATTAAAAACTGAACAGCAAAGAGCTGGGGAGTATAAAATAGAAGATGAAAATTATAAAAAAGAAATAACTGAGTTAAATAAAAAACTTTCTGAGTTAAAAGTTCCCAAGGAAGAAAAAAAGAATTCTTTAGGGAATGGGAGTCGTCTCTTTTAATAAGTACTCTTTATTACATAGAAATGATATAATTTATTTTTATACTCAGATTTTGATTTCTTAGTTTATTTCTTTATGTTCCATAAACTATAGTTTTTGGAACAATTTATAAACTAGCTAAAAATATATCAAAATAATAAAATATAGTGTTTCAAAACTAATTCCAAAACCTATACTGTTTCATATCTTAAATATTTATGATTATGAAACAATAAAATGGAATCATTATGAAATTTGGATATGCGAGAGTTTCTAAAAATTACCAGAGTCTTGACGTTCAACTCGATAAACTAGAAAAAGCTGGTTGTGACGAAATTTTCAAAGAGAAGGTATCAGGATCAAAAGACGATAGGACTCAATTAAATCTTTTACTTAATAAAGTTAGGAAAGATGATATTGTATGTGTTGTTAGGCTTGATAGACTGGGACGAAGAATGATTAAACTTATAGAGCTTATCAATGAATTTAAGAAAAAAGGTGTTGAGTTTGTATCATTAGAAAATAATTTGGATACTTCAACAACTATGGGGATGCTGTTATTTAATATATGTGCAGCCTTTTCAGAAATGGAACGAGAATTAATAAAAGAGCGAATACAAACAGGAGTAGATGCTGCTGCTCTAAAAGGCAATATAGGCGGTAGACCAAAAACCTTAACAAATGAAAAAACAAAAACTATAAAAGCTTTAGCTAAAACAAAGGAAATGTCGGTCAAGAAAATTTGTGAAACAATGCAAATTAGTAGATCCACATATTACAGGTGTATTGAAAACTAAAATAATATAACTAATGTTATAAAAAATATATAGCTGTTAGGGGAGGGGAATGACTAAAAAAGAGAATAAAGGCATTAGAAAGATGTTTAGTTTTATAGGCAAAATAAGTAGAGAGAAAAATAAAAAAACTGATATTAAGGCAGGCTTTTTTTGTGAATTTGACACAGATTGGATAGAAGAAATTTGCATAAAATTCAGTATAACAAGAACAGAGTTCGCTAGTAGATTGGGGACATCTTTATCAGTTGTTAGAAATTGGGAAAATGGTAAATCTAAACCAAGTACAAAATATATTACAAGATTAAGGTTGGGTAAATCTACAAGTAGAGGGCTGATCAGGACTGTTTTTCTTTATTTTTCATCTTTTTCACAATTATTTAGTAATTTAGTCCTTCTTTTTTTTGTAAGTTTATAATCGCATAAAATATAATATGCGATTTAATTGTACTTAAAAAGACATATAATATTGAATATTTGTATGATTAAGCCCTAAAAAACTAATCGCATAATATTTATGACAAAAATAAAACAAATTGAAGAGTTCATTCTATATCAGAAATCACTAGATAAATCAGTTCTAACAATGAAAAGTTATCTTTTAGATTTATACAGTTTTGCAGACTGGTTTTATAAAATTGATGGTGAACTTTTAAAATTAAGAAAAATAACTCCTACTGATATACGCCAATATAAACAATATTTAATCTCTTGTGAGTATAAACCAAACACAATTAACAGACGTTTAGTTAGTTTAAGACACTTCCTTTCATGGGCTTGGAATACAAAAAGAATTAGCTATCAGTTTCCATTACCTAAATTTGTCAAGCAAAATAAAATAGCCCCAAAATGGTTAAATAAAGTTGAGCAGAACTCATTATTACGGCATATAGAACGTTATGGCAAAAAAAGAGATATTGCTATTGTTAAATTACTATTGAATACAGGAATAAGAGTTCATGAATTATGCAACCTTAAATGGAATAATATTGAAATATCAGAACGTAAAGGTAATGTTGTTATATATTATGGTAAGGGTAATAAATATAGAGAGATACCATTAAATAATGATGCTAGAAATATTTTATTATCAATTGATTACAAAAAACATACCGGAAAAGCAGAGGCTGTTTTTATTGGACAAAAAGGAGCTCTTAGTTCTAGAGGAATTCAGTTGATGTTTAAACGATTATTTAAGAACAGTAATTTTATTTCAGTAACACCACATCAATTAAGGCATACTTTTTGTAAAAATCTTATAGATGCAGGTGTAAGTTTGGAGAAAGTAGCTGCTCTTGCAGGACATGAAAGTCTTGATACAACAAAGATATATTGTACTCCATCATTATCAGATCTAGCAGAAGCCGTTGAAAAAATAGGAGAAGACTACTGATGACAACAATACAAATACTGTTACCTTCAGAGGTTATACAATTCGATAATACTCCTACATTCAATGAATTAGAAAAACATTATTATTTTTCAATGAGTAAAGCTATACATGGAAAAGTAAGTCGTGCTGAACATAATACAAATAAAATAGGTCTGGTTATTCAATATGGATATTTCAAGGCTACAGGCAAATTTTATATGCCGATAAAATATCGGAAAAAAGACATTAAATTTATTGCTAAAAAGTTAAATATAAAGGAACATGGACAACTATCAGTATACTATAGAGACGATACACGGCGTAAGCATAAAAAATTTATTTTAGAAACACTTGGATTTAGTTCATTTTCCAAAAATAAAATACTTTTTAATGAGATTATTGATGGTTTCATTTCTAAACAAATGCATCCTAAAAATATAATCTTTTCAATTGTAGACCTGCTTCGCAGTAAAAAAGTTGAAATCCCAAACTATGATACTTTTGCAAAAGCAATAACATTGAAAATTAATTCATTTGAGCATGATTTAATAAATAAAATTAATTTAATATTGGAACCGGAACAAAAAAAGGCACTTGATGGTTTAATAGAACCCCCTACAGGTTCTTATCAAAGAGCAATTTTAACAAGGTTAAAAACTATTAATCAATCAGTTAAGCCAGGTCAAATAAAACAGAGTATCCATGCTTTTCTTATTATAAAAAAATTATATAATGAATTAGAGCCTGCTATCAACAAATTGAATCTTTCATCTGAAGCAACACGTTATTATGCAGAATGGACAGCCAAAGCTAAAGTTACCCAAATAGTAGATGGTATAACAGATGAAAGTAAGAGATATTTATATTTATTGGCTTTTATCTCGCATCAATTGAAAATGAGACAGGATATTTTTGTGGATATATTGTTAAAATGCATTCAGCAATATCAAAATAAAGTTAAAGCCTTAGTTGATGAAATTAATGTTGAGAATATTCCTGAAAAAAACAGATTAACAAATAAAGTTCTTGACGGTGTAGCTATACAGCAAACTGATATAAATAAGCTCAGAAAAATACTTTATAATGACAGTATTTCAGATGGCAAAAAATTATCTATTATTCGTCAATTAATACCAAAAGAAAGCACGAAAACGGAGAAAGAACTGCACGATCTTTATGATCAATTAAAAAGAAAAGTGGATGATGAAGAGGAAAATACACATTACTATTCTGCATTGGAAGCTCTTTCCAGAAAACTACAAAATAGGGTTTCTGACATAATAAAATATATTGAGTTTAATATTAGTGAAAATGAGCCTGAACTTAATGATGCTTTGACATATTATCAAAAGAATAACTATATAAATAAAAGTGCTCCTGATAGTTTCCTTAATGATGAAGAGTATGAAACTATATACAAAGAGGAAAAAATAAATATTTCATTATATAAATCTGTTCTTTATATAAAAATAAGTAATGCTATAAAATCAGGTTTGATTAGTATTGAAAAATCATATAGATATATGCCTATTGAATCTTATCTTATTGATGAGGAGGAATGGACTAAAAATAAAGATAAATTACTGGAACAAGCAGGATTATCTGAATTTATAAATATAGACAATTTATTATTTAAGTTAAAAAGTGTGCTTGATTCAAGTTTCTATAAAGTAAACGAAAATATTATTAACGGTGTAAATAAAAATATAAGAATAAAAAAAGATGGAACTTTTATAGTTCATACTCCGGCAGTTATTAAACCTGATTATGAACCTATATCCGAATTAATAGGTAAGGATAGATATGTTCCAGTTCTGCAGATGATGTCAGAAATTAACAATATAACTCAGTTTACATCAAATTTTAAACATCATAAAGTCAAAGGTTCACGCGCTGTACCTTCTGATGAAATATTTTTTGCTGGAATATTTTCTTTAGGATCAAATATTGACTTACATAAGTTAGCTAACACTGCAATTGATGTAAACTATAATACTTTATCAAATACTGTAAACTGGTACTTTAGTTTGGAAAATGTTCATGCCGTAAATGATATGATAACTAATTTTATCAATGAACTATGGCTGCCTACTCAATTCAAAAAAGAAATAGATTTCTTGCATACATCAGGAGACGGTCAAAAGCGCAATGTTTCTGCAGAATCTTTAAATGCTAATTATTCATACAAGTACTTTGGTCATGGGAAAGGAAGTAACATATATACTTTTATGGATGAGCGAGGCATTTTTTTCTATCCAACAGTGTTCAGCAGCGCAGAACGTGATGCAGCTTATGTGTTAGATGGCTTGCTTCATAATGATAGTTTTAAAAGTGACATGCATTCTACAGATACTGATGGCTACTCAGAAACAGTATTTGCTCTTTCTCACCTAATAAATACAACTTTTGCACCAAGAATTAAAGATATTGCCTCCAAATCACTGGTATCGTTTGGCAGAATTAGGCGTGATCTTGAAAAGAAAGAATATCATATCAAACCTAAAAACTATGTAAATATTAAGCTCATTAAGAATAATTGGGATATTATTCTTAGATTAGTTGCAACATTAAAACTCAGGCATCATAAGCCATCAACTATACTAAAACGCTTAAATTCATATGACAATCAACATTATCTTCATAGTGCAATTAAAGAATTTGGGAGAATTATTAGCTCAATATTCACACTTAAATATATAGATGACGTTGAACTTAGGCAGACAATCGAAAAACAGCTGAATAAAGGTGAATTAGCAAATAAATTCTCATCGGCAGTATCTTTTGCAAATGATCATGAAATAATCCAAATTGATAAAACAGATCAAGAAATAGCAGTTGTTTGTAAAACAATTATTCAAAACATTATTATACTTTGGAATTATATCGAATTAACAAAAATAATTATGCGATCAGATCTTGATAAACAAAAGGCTATTTTAGAAAATATTACAAAGGCTTCTGTTATTATGTGGAAGCATGTTAATATGTTGGGCACGTACGATTTCAGTAACTTTGAATCTAAGTATAACGAGAGGATTGAAATAGATAATATTATAAACTTCAAGGCAGCTTAAAATTTATAAAAACATAAAATAATTAATGTTTTTGGGCTTTTTAGTCCTGATTAGCCCTCTACTTGTAGATTTACCC
>DASCNA010000015.1:0-6275 GCA_036011305.1 Victivallales bacterium | reverse complement strand
CTCCAGTAAAAAAATAATTATTAATAATAATATTCATAAAATAATTATAATTTTAGTAATTCAAAGAGCTGATTCTCAATTAATAAGTAATTATTTACAATAATATTGTATTCAGAAATTGAAAAATTGAAAAATTTAACTATTTTTAAGAGTCTAGTATTATGTGCGCCTATAGCTCAGTTGGTAGAGCGGATGACTCTTAATCATTAGGTCCTGGGTTCGAATCCCCGTGGGCGTACCATTTTATTATCAATGACTTATGAATTAATAGGTGTTGAATTATCTTTGTTAAAAACCTCTAATTGCCAACCTATAGCCAACATTGTAATAATATTTTATCAAAGGTTTTCACTAGATAGTATTTATTATCCACAACATCTCTTTTTTCTTTGTAAATTAATTCTTCCCATATAATACAGGAAAAATAGTGTTATTATGGTCACCGTGAACTCAAGTGAATCGTATATTATTTTAAAATAACTACCAAAGATAACTGTTTCTTGATAAAAGAGAAAACTATATAATACATATGTTATCGTAAAAAAGGAAAAAGGGAGATGAAGAGAAAAATTGTATCAATTGTTTTAATTTTAATATTTCTAACAATTACAACAATTGTAATGTTAAAATCCTATTCTTTATTAGGATTCCACACTTATGCAAGGGAAATATCCAACCCTTTCTTACAAATGCTGTCATACAGTGGAATTCAGTTTGTAATACTTCTTGAAATGATAATTATTGTGTACATTTTTGCAAAAATATCAGACAAAGAGTCACTGGCTGATATTGGTATTAAATTCAACAAAAATGGATTGAAATTATTTATTATAGGAATGATTTTAGCAGTTATTGCCGCTCTTATAACATGGTTAACTTTTCTATTTATTCATCACCCTCAATATTCCATAGTTCATAAAAACTATTTAACCTTCATAATTCTAATAGTTCTAGCTTTTCCTGCAAGCCTGTTTCAGGGAACAATGGAGGAAATTGTACTTAGAACATGGATACTTAAGAAGTTAGGCAAAATTTCAAATCCAATAACTGCCATTATTATTATGGGGATAATATTCGGTTTACTTCACCTTTTATTTAATACTGAATATACAATTTTCTCTTCTTTTAATGCGGCTATTGTTGGTTGGGTGGCTAGTTATGCATACTTTAAATCAAAATCTGTTTGGGCCCCTGCTGGAATACATGTTGGTTGGAATTATTTCCTGGGAGTAGTTTATGGGATGGATTTCTTTCATGTTACGCTAAACGGCCACAGAATATCTCAGTTTAGTGGTGCAGAAGCAACAGTAATGGGATGTATTACCCTACTTGCTATTGGAGTTGCTTTATATTTCATTCTGAAAGACAAAAAAATCGAAATGTGGTAAACGATAACCAAACAACTCTCTTAATAGTTTCTTGCTCCGCTTCGAAAATATAAGAGATCATAAACGTTATAAATTTGTAGGCAATTGACTGATTCAACAAAACGAACGTTGCATAAAAATGCTGTAATGCTATTTAAAGATTTGATAGCTTTTTTGATAATATTTTACACTTAAGCTATGATTGCCTTATTTCAAAAAATAACTTTATAAATGGGAGAATGAAGTTGATTAAGTTCTCTTTTATTACACTAATTACCTGCAGCCTAATAGGTCTTACAGCAGCCTGTTCAAAACAGAAGAACAATATTGAAACTACTGCACAAAAAAAGGATTCTTTTACACATTACGGGGCTGATTATATTTTAACTGAACTAAAGCCTTTTATATCAAAATATAATAGAGTTAGTAATGTAATTATATGGACATGTGATAGCACTAATTGGTTCTACAAAAATAAACAAATAAGTTCTCTTGATATTAGTTATAAAATTAATAAGACCAACCTAAAAGATGATCTTAACTATGCGACTAAATTTGACATTGCTCTTTTGAAATACTTAAAAAACAAAAAATATAATTATGATGGTTCGATTATAAAAACAACATATAATAATTATGATTATGATAGTGGGGATGCACTACTATCTCCAATTAATAAAGGTGATATTTTATTGATCTCTGTCCCAAATATCGAACAAATAGGTTATGCAAAAATCTCATCTCTAGAGAACCTAGTGAAGTTATCTATACCTAAACATACATTCGTAGAAAAATTATAACTTAATATAACTAATACTTCTCATAACATCTATTGGGTTTAGTTTCATAGCTGTATATGAGAATAAACATTAAATAAAAAGGATTATAATGGCATATTCAATATTTGAAAAAACAATGGCTGATATGACTTATCAGGAAATAGAAGAAGCTGCAAAAAATGAGTCAATAGTTTTATTTCCAATTTCAGTAATAGAAGAGCATGGGCCGCACTTACCTTTGGCAACAGATACTTATGTAGCATATAAACAGGCACTGGAAGTAAAAAATAATTTAGAAAAAGAAAACATTAAGACAATAATAGCACCGCCTTTTTATTGGGGAATTAATTTTATTACAGGCTCTTTTACAGGTTCTTTTACACTTCAAAAATCAACAATGGTTCAAGTGCTGGTTGATTTATTATGTAATCTTCAAAAATGGGGATTTAATAAAATATTTACAACGTATTGTCATGGTGACGTTCACCACAACACAGCTATTTTACAAGCTTTTCAAAAAGCTAGAATTGATTATGGTATAGAAGCATACCATATTTTGAGTGATAATGAAATAATCAGATTCAATGCAGAGAAATATTTAGATTGTATTGTGAAAATAAAGCTTGAGAATAAATCTCCTCAAAAACCACCTAAGTACATGGATTTACATGCAGGTAAATTCGAAACAAGTTATTTAAGAGCAGAATTTCCTAAAACAGTAAAAATGGAACTGGCAGAAAAACTTGTATCCTCAAAAACTACATTCGAAGATCTCATGATATGGAGAAAAGGATGGAATTTTACAAAAAAAATTATTCCTTTGGGTTATTGCGGAGATCCTTCTGATATAGTTGCTCCAGAAGAAATAAATAAGTTTTTCTCAGAAGAATATAAAAAAGTGTCAGATGCAATAATTAAATTTCTGAAATAAACGTACATTTAAGCAATCACTCCTTAATAGTTATTACGTTCAGCTCAATGGCTTTATGTGACCTAAAACGTTATAGGAAAAAAATGAAACTATATTTCATAAGACATGGTGAAAGTGAAGCAAATGTTCAGAAAGTATTTTCAAATAGGGGAATTAAGCATGGGCTTACCAGTAAAGGAATACTTCAGGCTGAAGAAGCTTCAAAACAATTATATGAATATAAAATTAATCAGATTTATTCTAGTCCTTTACTGAGAGCACAACAAACAACACGGATTTTACATAAAGTTTTAAATAATTGTCCTGTAAAGATTGCTAATGAATTAAGAGAAGCTGATACAGGTTTTGAAGATGAAATTTATGAAAACTGTTGGCTCCAACATATTGAACTAGTTAATCAATGGTTATCAGGAATTAACCATGAGAGAAAAATTAATGATGGAGAAAATTTCAATGATATAAAAAAACGTTTTCTCCCGTTTATTAATAAAATTTTAGAGAAAGGTGATGATGCTCTTCTCGTCAGTCATGGATGCATTTATAAATTAATGTATCCAGAAATAATGGAAAACATTGACTATAATTTTGCAAAAGAAAAAAATCTTTCAAACTGTGATATTGTGATTGCAGAAATAAAAAATAAAAAACTATATTGCACAAACTGGTGCGGGGAAAAAATCGAAAAACTATAACAAATAGATGCTTTTAATATTTTCTTGCTTCGCTACGAAAATATAAGAGATCAAAAACGTTAAAGCAAAGAAAGGAAAACTATGAATTTAATAAGCTATGAAAACCATGAATCTCGCATGCAAGAATTAATAAATTTTACACGAACCTCATTCAATACATCTCATCCTTCTCCATTTGGTGCAAGTATTTATGATATAAAATCAGGCAATTTATTTGCTCAAGCATATGATACGGTTATAAGAACAAGTGATCCAACAAACCATGCCGAAATGAATGTAATTCGAATAGCTACAAAAAAACTGAACAGCTTATCCTTACAGGGGTACATATTATACAGTACATGCGAACCTTGTCCTATGTGTATGTCAGCATGTATATGGGCAGAACTAGACTCAGTAGTCTATGGTGCTTCTACAATAGAAGACGCAAATAAATATTGGCCTCAGCCATCAGATATAACGCATCATGAACTTGTAAAACATACTCTCTCAAAAAATAAATGTCAGGTCATTTCTAATGTTAAAAGAAACCTTTGTCAAAAATTATTTATAAATTGCAATGCTCTTTATGAAAAAAATCATCTGCAGTTACCACCAAACAGATAATTTTTAGCTGCTAAAAATTAAAATAGAACCATATATGGAAAAATTAAACAGAGAACAGGGAGAACTCTATATGAGTCAACGCATCAATGGTATGGGAATTTCTTAAAAACCTGAACTTCTCAAACAGATTCATAAAATAGGAAATCTGATGATAGAATATCCAAGCACATTTAAATTTGTAAAAAAAAAATCAAAAATAAAGGGAGAACAAAAAAATGAATAAAAAACCTAGTATATTAAACCAAGAAAACTATGATATCGGAAGCGAAGCCTATGACACTCATGTAAAATCAAAGAGAAGTTATAATTCATTTGCTGAGACCCCATATATGAAGCAACTCCTGCAATCTCTAAGTGGACAAAAAATTCTTGATTTCTGTTGCGGCACAGGTCGGTATTCCAATTGGTTGGCTGAACACTATTCTGAGGTTATTGGTGTTGATTTTTCTCAACAATCAATTCAGCTAGCCAGGCAAAAAGCCGAAAAGAAACAGTTATCAAATATTCAGTATTACACAGGGAGCATTGACATGCTCAAAGATGGCTATTGTCAGTATTTTGATGGAATTAACTGGGGGATGGGATTGAACTATTTTCAAGACCTAGATGCAGTATTAGATGTACTTCAATATTGCTTGAAACCGCATGGTTGGTTGGTGTGTAGCCTTGTTCATCCGATTGTCTGGGCAGGTGAGTACATTCAAGATGATGAGCAACAGTATGGGCGATCTGTTTTCAAGTATTTCACCTCTGAAATGAAAGAGTTTCAATGGGAGAACGTAACCCGTGATGATGGGAATCCCTTTGTAACCAGGAATTATCCACATAATTTTGAATCACTAACTACTTCATTTTCGAATAATAACTTTTCTCTTGAAAGAATTCTTGAGCCTCAACCGATTACTGATGGAAAAGCTCTTGATCAAGACTTATATAATCGTTTAGCTGGTTGCCCCCAATTTGCAATCGTAAAAGCTGTGAAGAAAAACTAAATAATCTAACTATTTAAAATTAAACGTGAAATATCGATATTGAAAAAGTGATTGGCTTACAAATAACTAGAGCTGACGGCAAATCGCCCACGATGAATTCAGCGTTTATCGATCATGGCAAAATCTTTGTAGCGTATCGTTAGCCGCAGCTTAAGCTCAGTTTGGTGTTATGAATAAAGAGTAAATAGGGGAGATATGAAAAAAATAAAAATAATTTTTCTAAGTTTATTATGTTTCACTTTACTAACAACAACTTATGCAAAAATGTCAGAGAAACATGAATTACCTAAGACGCAGATAATAATTGTTGGAATAGTACACCAACCAACAAAGAATTTTAAAGTCAATGATGTAGTTAATATCCTTAAAAGAGTTCAGCCTGATGTTATATTGCTAGAATATCCTATTTCAGCTTACACAACAAAACCACTTCCTAAACTATTTAAAACATTTACTGGAATTGAAACCTGGAATTCATTTTATGGTGCAATGAAATATCTTCAAAATCACAAAGATACAGCATATAGATACTTCGATATATCAGGAAGACAGAAGTTCTACAAGGAAAACGATTTTTTTGCATTAGAGAGTAACTGGAATAAAATTTTAAATGAACAATATAGTATGAACAATTTTAATGAAGAAGCAAAACAAGCTCTCAAGAAAGAAAATATTATATTCCATGCAGTAAACTACTTTCAACAAGAATACCCAAGAGTAATCAATTCCACAGCATGTTATGGTATTTCAAAGTTAAAACGTAGTATTATTGTCAATACTAGAATAAGTTCCATAGGTAATATTAAATATATTTCCATAGCTGTCAGTTCTTCTTCAAGCAGCCTGCAGGCTGCTTGAAGAAGCCTATTATAACTTTACACTTATTTAGTTTAACAAATTAAAAAGGT
>DASCNA010000014.1:0-2714 GCA_036011305.1 Victivallales bacterium | reverse complement strand
ACCTTTTTAATTTGTTAAACTAAATAAGTGTAAAGTTATAATAGGCTTCTTCAAGCAGCCTGCAGGCTGCTTGAAGAAGAACTGACAGCTATGGAAATATATTTAATATTACCTATGGAACTTATTCTAGTATTGACAGTTTGCATAAGTATCCAATAATACTGCTGCTCAGTTCATTAGGATTTTCAATAAACTGCCCAAAAAGTTTAAATCCAGAAAGTTCAATAGAAAACCATAGTCTATTACTTCTATTAATAGTAGAGATTAGTTGCCTATCTTTTGAACTAAAACTCCAATCTCGAATTATTTCTTCTTCAGAAATTTTATTTCCGTACATTACTTTCCTTAATGTATTTATAAAGAGTTGGTTTGCTTATGCCTACAGTAGAGCAAATTTGTTTTATGGAATGCTTTTTGCTCTCATATAAATCTACTGCAAGCATTCGTTTATCTTTGTTCAGCTTTTTGGGTCTGCCTCCCTGTCTACCTCTTGCCCTTGCAGCTTCGAGACCTGCCTTTGTCCTCTCTGAAATAAGATTTTTCTCAAATTCAGCCAAAGATGCAAATAGATGAAAGATTAATTTTCCTGTAGATGTTTTTGTATTTATTGTTTCTTCTAGACTTTGAAATGAAATATTATCTTCTTCAAACTTATTAATTAACTCAATCAAGTGTTTAAGAGATCTTCCCAAGCGGTCTAGTCTCCATACAACAAGCGTATCGCCATCTCTTAATATTTCTTTAATCTTATTTATTCCTGGTCTGTCTGCAACTGATCCTGTTAATTCATCCTTGACTATTTTTTTACATCCTGCTTTGTTTAGTGCATCAACTTGCAAATCTAAATTTTGCTCAAGAGTGGATACCCTTGCATAACCGATTTTCATATAAACTCCATAAGGTTAATAAACTCTCTGCAAGTAATTTATGTTTTACTTTGAATTATTGCCAATGTTTCTTTACTTTTGTCCAAGTAGAATATAATTTATATCTTTTAAATAATAAATATGTAAATAAAACGGTCGTTATATTTACTTTTTACCTGATAAGATTTATCATCATGGAACTATTATTAAAACCTGATATGGTGTACGTGGTAAATATTACAGTAACTAAAATATACTCAAAAAGATAAATCATGAATATTTTTGAAGGAAGAATTAAAACTCAATCTGGAAACATTGCATATTTAGATAGCATGACTAAAGGTGAAGTGCTTATTTGCTTGCATGGAAATACTTCATGTAAAGAAGTCTTCAACCATCAATTTTCTGGGCTTTCTGGTAAATACCGCATCATTGCGCCAGATTTACCTGGTTTTGGAAGTAGTTTTCGATCGCGAATACCTGAGAAAGAATACCAATTATCTCATATGTCTAATACAATTAAAGATTTTTGTTCAAAGCTACAAATAAAGCAAGCTTTTTTCTTTGGTTGGTCTTTAGGTGGCCATATTGCTATCGAGTTAATAAACACTTCTTCTTTGGTGGAAAAACTCATAACGTTAGGAACACCACCTTTACCACTAAAGAGTCCATCACAGGCATTTAATATTCCAGATGATTTTCCTGAATTTATTGATAAGGATCATTATACTAAGGACGAAGCTAAAATATTTATTTCCGGTTCTTGTTGTAAAGCTATGAGTGAAGACGAATACTCGTTAAATGCTGCGATGGTTGCTGATGGAAAAGCTCGTCTTACAGCAATAAAATCTCTCATTTCTGGAAAATATGATCAATATAAAACGATTAAAGAAACAAATATACCTGTCATGATTATGATTGGCGAAAATGATCCTGTAATTAGTGATTCTTATAAGGCATTAATTAAGAAAGATTTTAAAAATCAATTTCAACCTTTTATAGGTAAATTACATGATGGTTTTTTTGAATATCCTGGCAAATTCAATTGTATTTTAGATAAATTTCTATCTTTAAAATAGAGATTTATAATAAGTGATTAGAATAAAAAAACAAACCGTTCTGTCAGTTTGTGCTTATAGCCACATAATGATGCAAAATAGGATGATGTGTGTTTTACGGTTTGAATGTTAAATATTAACTCAGACCGTAAATTTTGACACGAATGCTCCCGCTACCCCATGTTGAGCGCTTTTATAATTATATCCATTCAGGATTAAAAACTTCTGTGTCCCTGGTAGGGGTAAGAAAATATTTACGGTTCATTGATTACAAATTAGACAAAAATCTAGCAGAGAAGATTACGCTTCTCTGCTAGATTGATAGCTCTTTTGATCTAATTTCAATTTGGGTATAATAGCCCTTGCACATAAACGTTTAAAGTTCTTCTGTGAACTTTATTAATAGTTATCTGCTGGTCCTTCCTTTGCGTGCGGGTCACCTGCGTGCCCATCCCATGTAGCTGTATGAGCGTTAACGCCTACCTTATTCCCCGATGACGTGCCACTGAGCGCCGCTCCTTGTATTCCGATTTGAACCCCTAACAGCGTGCCTACCGCCAATAATGCTACCAAAGCAGTGCGATTTAAATTCCTAAACATTTCTTAGTCTCCTCTTCAAAAAGTTAATTTATTGGTTGACGAATATTGTGATATATAGTCGCTGTCGCGAAATAGAAAATATTGAATATTAAAGAGTTATGAGTTCTGCTTTTATTTTTTATTATACTATCATTTTCTAAACGTTCACCTTGTTCTTAAGCATCTTCTTTTTTTTCTTCGCAACATGCTA
>DASCNA010000013.1:0-5585 GCA_036011305.1 Victivallales bacterium | reverse complement strand
ACCTTTTTAATTTGTTAAACTAAATAAGTGTAAAGTTATAATAGGCTTCTTCAAGCAGCCTGCAGGCTGCTTGAAGAAGAACTGACAGCTATGGAAATATATTTAATATTACCTATGGAACTTATTCTAGTATTGACATCCACAAATGAAACATTCATTTACTACTGATATTTCTAAATTTATAGATCTGTATTATCAAAAGACAAAAACATACAATGTTAATGAAGATCTCTTCAAGCAGTTTGCTAAACTTTCATCTGTGCTTGGAAATGGTAATATTCAGTATAAAACAAATATAAATAGAGTGAGTTCATTTAGTGAGCTAATTAACGAGTTACAGTTGAAACTCACAAATTTTCATAGCAATAATTATTATAAAGAAAAAAAACTTATAATTATTGGTAATGATTCAATTTCAAATATAAGTTGGTCAAGGGTAGTTACAATTGCCGAATTAAACACATTAATAACTGATTATTTTTATCATTACTCCATAATCAACGATAAACTAGTACCTGATAAAACTAAATACTCGTTACCTGCGGTTACTTTAAATTATTATAATAATGGCAATTCTGTTATAGGCGGAAAGTATGTAATACCTGGGCTTTATACCAACAACGCTATTAATGTAATTATAAAACCTCTTGTTAATAAATATTCTTCTTTAATTAATTCATTAAAAAATACTGGTGTGAATACCGATATAATAGAGAACGAATTTAACAAGCTAATGAGTAAGTACACTAATACATATATTAGTAACTATCAAAATTATCTGAGTGCTCTGAAATATAATATAAAATCCAAAGATGATTTAGCTTTACTATTAAACATACTTAATTCTTCGAAATCTCCAATAACAAACATATTGAATATTGTATACGAAAATACCAGTTTTGATGTTTCAGACAATATTAATTTTTTGAAACCGATAAATAAAGCATTCCAAAATTTAAATAAATTAACTGTGCAGGCAAATAGGTCTTTGTCTGAACATAACAAACAAAATAGCGCTTCAAATATAAACGAACTTGAAGTTTACAATCAAATTATAGATGAATTATATATGTCTTTATCTTTTGATAAAACACCAAATCAATATCAAGACAAAATAACAATACAAAATATTGTGAAAAATATTGCCATGGGGAATAATGATTCATTTCTATTAAAAGTAAAGCACTGGCTTAATTCAACAAATATACCTTATTCTCAAAGAGTGATTTTTACGAAACCCATTACTACTGTATACCATTATGGATTACCAATACTGAAAAACCAACTTCAAAATATTTGGGCATCACAGCTTCAGCCTATATTGGATAATGCAAATCGATATTTTCCATTCAAGCAGTCATCAAAAGTTACGATTTCACAATCTGAACTCATGAATAGTTTTTCTACTACCGGAACTTTTTGGATTTTATATGATAAATATTTTTCGTCATATTTTGTTAAAGCCGGCAGAAATATTGTTCTTAAGGATAAAAAATTACTAAATGACCTTATTTCTCCTAGTATTCAAAGCAAAATACAGAAAGTCAATAATCTTAAAAATTCACTTTGGGATAAAAAGGGTAATCCTAAGAATTTGATATTCTCAATTGAACCTACAGAATTACCAGAGCAGAATATCGTAGGTAATAAATTTGTTAAATTAGTAAGTCTACAGGCGGGAGAAAATTCTATTATTACTATAAACACTGTACCAACCTGGCAAAATTTGAGAGTTCCATGGATAAAAGCAAATGCTTCAGCCAACGTAGTGTTTACAGAAGGAAATACTTTTGCTAATGGTGTGGAACAAAGTGGCTTTAGCTTCTTGAAGTTCATTCAAAAAGGATATTTGAATCCTGTAACAAATATTGTGTCATGGGTTATTTCTACACCGGGAATAACTAGCAATAACAAAGTGGTTGTTACATATAAATTTGCATCAAACCCATTTAATATATTTAAAATATAATGAATAATAACAGTATAAAAAAATATATTAAAGAAAATATTCACATTTATACAAATTATGCAGCTCTATTTATTTTGCTGCATAAATTAGAGGTGAAGTATGAAAAAATTTCTTTTAGGCTTCATGTTTCTAATGGATCATACATTTCACCTATACACAAGATAAAATTTGTAGAGGATGATAAAGCCATAATTTGGATAAATGACATAGAGATCTCTGCATTTATGTTAAATCTCAGAGATTGTAATAAAATTAAAGCCTTCTTCTTTATATTTTTTTCTTATTTAATAAAAGAAAGTTTACTTTTTATATATCCTGAAGGTGACAAATATTTAGCTCATAATTATAGAAACGGTTTATCGATTATAAATCCTCTAGAAGGAATAATTAATTCATATGTTTATGTTGATTTCATTCTTAGAAGAATACTGTCTAAATACAGAATAAGCATATCGTATTTACCTATTGAAATTACCGATAAGAGAGAGAGTCAACAAATTGGTAAATGCATTTTAAAAGAAGGACTTATAATTGGTGATAGGTTAAAAATAACAAAAACTTTTTATATTATTAAACTATTTTCTGATACCTTTATTGATAAAACAGAAAATGCTGAAATTTTGAATAAAATAATAAATTATTTCATTATACCATTCATGTATAATTTAAAAGAGATAAATATATGTATATACAATGTTCTTACCGACAATGAACTTTATTCTTTTTTACCAAGTGTATTGAAAATAGGTGATATTTTAACACAGAGAGAAACTAAGATTTTTCAGGGTTCTTTCAGTGTATTTTTTAATAAAATATATTATTCAATACTGGGGTAATTTATTATGAATAAAAATAAACTTTCCTCAATTAAAATAGTTTTTATAAAAGTGACAATAATCATTCGTTTATTAAATAGGGGGGGCATATGAATTACATTCATAAATGCTCAATATGCAATAAAATTATTAAATCAGGCAAGAATAATATAGTAAGTAAATCTTCCAATATATTAAAATCTGAAGATGATAAAGGTTCCAGACATGACAAGAAATCCGAAGATAATAATAAAATAATTAAAAATAGTGTTGTTAAAACTAAATGTAATCATTTTTTCCATTTAGAATGTATTAGGGATTATGTTAATAAAGAAAATACACATGTTATCTTCTGCCCTGCATGCTCTGAAGATATATCATATTTAAAAAATAATTTCAACTCCATTCTATCCCAAACGTTAGAAGTTATTTTTACACCAATTGATTCTGATTTTAAATTACAGGATGATAAGCAATTAATTTTTGATGAGACTTCAATTATTGGTTTGGACTTATCTATTAAATCATTTGGTTTTAATGGTAAAATAAATCTAAATTTACCTTTTGATTATTATGAGACAAAATTATTTGATTTTTTCAGAGAAAAAAATCCCATACAGATAAAAATTCAATATAAACAGGATAATTTTTCTTGTGGAGGAAGTACGGAAGCACTTGAATTAGTAGGATATATTGATAGTTCTTTGATAAACAGTAACAAAAGAAATATATCTAATATTTATATAAAGTGTAATGATAAAAATAAACCAATTTTGATTTCATCTGCGTTTAACTTAGAATTAACTTTTGAAGACCCCTTTAAATTTTTCTTCAATAAGTATTCGCCATTTAATATCTATACAGAAAAATCATATAGTAATATTATAGAAGATGCTGTTTCTACCCTTGGAATATCTTCACTAATAAAAATTGAAGTTGACAGTGAATTTAAAGAATTTTCTGCTAAAAAACCTATGGTTTGTATCCCATATCCAGCTAACAAGTTAGATAAAAAATCGTTTTATGATTTTCTTATTAGTACTATTTATGCATATAATGGGAATATTACATATACATTGCCAGACAAAACTAATAAAAACGGCAGCTATAGCATTTTTACGAAAGAAAAGAAAACTAAAACAAAAATAGAATGGAAAAATTATGATTATTTACTTGTAGATAAAATTGAAGATAATTTACCGTTGAATTATAATTATGATATTAAATTATATAATTCAATATACGGAGGAGATAGTTCTAATATTATTGATTTACAATCTTCTGAAAAAGAGAAAAGTAAGTTCAGTTGCTCTGATTCAGTAAGGCTCGATACTCCTTCTATTTTTAAGTGCAAGAAGGATAACATTAAGCAAAAGTTAAAAGATGAAGCTTCTGTAACAAATTTATATAAAATCCGTTTTAACAATGCAGGAGTACCTTCTTTTACAGACAAAATTCAAAATAAAAATTTATCTTTCAGTACCAAAAATTGGAATAAATTATTTTCTAATAGTGATATAGAATTTAAAAATTTAAAAATTGATATTAAGTTTAAAAATATTTTTAAATTATGCTGTTATCATGAATTTCACAAAGATGATATTGATAATGATAATTTAATAAAAAACTGGATTGCATTAAGATATCAAATGCAAAAAAATGCTAAAACATTTTTACCAGTTCTTACGACAGAAACTACTTTATCATTAGAAAACGTAGACAGTACAAAAAAATATTATATTGAAAATATGAAAAATTTAGATTTTCCTGTTTATTTGGAAGGAGTAATTGTTGTTTCAGAAAGTAAATCTTCAAAATATTCTAAAACATCTGTACCATATATGCTGTATGATGCAAATACTTTAGATGAGGCAAAACCTTCTACTGCTGCAAAACCAAGTAAAATTAAAGATTTTTCATTATCACCCAACCCTGAACACTATATTGCATGTCATGTTAATATTCCAATATTTAATGACAATAAAAATAAAAAATTGATAATTCCAGTAAAAATAATCCCAGATATTCATTCTAATTTTAATTTCCCATATTATAACAATCAACCTGTTTTATTAGCTGTTTTTCAGGAATATGCTGAAATAGTTATGCAACTTGAATATTCCAATGATGCTTTAGCTTTTGATAATGAAAAACAAACTAAACTTATGAATTTAGGTGTAGATGATGATTGTATAATGAGTTATTCTAATGGAACTTTTAACATATTTAGAAAAGGTTTAAAAACTCAGGATAAAGATTTTCAGAATATAATAAATATGGACAAAGAAGGAATAGAATTTTCATATTTCGAAAACTCAGGAGATAGCAAAAGTTCAGGAGATAGCAAAGGTTCAGGAGATAGCAAAAGTTCAGGAGATAGCAAAGGTTCAGGAGATAGCAAAAGTTCAGGAGATAGCAAAGGTTCAGGAGATAGCAAAGGTTCAGGAGATAGCAAAAGTTCAGGAGATAGCAAAAGTTCAGGAGATAGCAAAAGTTCAGGAGATAGCAAAGGTTCAGGAGATAGCAAAGGTCCAGGAGATAGCAAAAGTTCAGGAGATAGCAAGAAATCTAAAGATGATAATAATATGGATATTACCCATCCTGTTGATAAACAAAAAATTCTTGCTCTTGTAAAAGGAAAAGGCTTAGGAGCCGATGCCCTTAAATCTAAGTTGTCTGACGTTGCAGGAGGAAAAGGCTTAGGAGTCGATGCCCTTAAATCTAAGTTGTCTGACGTTGCAGGAGGAAAAGGTTTAGGAGCTGATGCCCTTAAATCTAAGTTGTCTGACGTTGCAGGAGGA
>DASCNA010000012.1:0-2064 GCA_036011305.1 Victivallales bacterium | reverse complement strand
AGTATCCACTGTAATTCCACTGAAAAGTTTTGCGCTTCCGCCAGTTGGTAATACATGACTTGGACCGGCCACAAAATCTCCAACTGGTTCAGGAGTGTATTCTCCTATGAATATAGCGCCTGCAGAGTTGATTTTTTCAGAGACCCTCTCAGCATTTCTGCACATTATCTCCAAGTGTTCAGGTGCATATTCATTTGCTGCATGTATGGCCTGTTTTATATCTCTTGTTTCTATGAAAAATACGCCTTTAGGTAGTACTTTTTTAATATAGTTTTTTCTAGTTAGCAGTTCAGTTTGTTTAAGAATAGCGTTTTCTACTTCTGATATTAATGTTTTTGATGTAGAAGCCAATACAGCCTGTTCATTTCCGCTGCCATGTTCTATCTGCGACAGCATATCAGCGGCAATAAATTCAGGATTATTTGAGTCATCCGCTATAATCATTATTTCAGACGGTCCGGCAACCATATCAATTGAGACATTCCCATATACTATTTTTTTTGCTGCAGTAACATATGCGTTTCCAGGTCCGACTATTTTTTGAACTTTAGGAATAGATTCAGTTCCATAGGCCAATGCAGCAATACTGTAAACTCCTCCTATACGGTAAATTTCAGTTGCTCCTGCTAAGTGCATTGCATATAAAAGCTCCGGATTAATTTTTCCATTTTCTCCAGGAGGTGTAACAGCTACAATTTCTTTGACACCTGCAGCTTTTGCAATAGATATGGTATGAATAACTGTTGATACTAAAGGAGCCGTTCCTCCCGGTATATAAGCTCCTATCCTATCCAGGGGGCTGAACTTTTCACCTAAATAAACTCCATGTCTAGGGCTGAAATTCCAATTTTTAGGAAGTTGTTTTTTGGCAAAGGAAGTAACATTTTCTATAGAAGTTATTATTGCATCTTTGACTTGCTGTGATGCTGAAGATTTAGCTTCATTAATTTCATCCTCAGTAACTTTTAGGCAGTTAGCGTTAAGCTCCGCGTTATCAAATTTATGAGCAAATTTACAGATGGCTTTATCGCCGTCGGCTTTTACTTCATTAATAATTTTTAAGGATGATTCATAAACTGCTTCAGAGTATGCTTCTCTTTTAGTTAACTTATCTAATTTTCTTAAAAAATCTTCGTCTTTATAGCTTAGTATGTTCATATTTCAGTGAATGCTTAGTTTGGGTATAGATTAACAAATGAAAGAATAATATTATAATTTTATATCGAAAATGTCAATGTTACTGAAAATAATATTCTTAATATCACTATTCTATTGATATATGAAATGACTATATAACTTAAAAATTTGAATTCTATAATAAAATAATTTTTACCCTACAATTAAAATTCCTGTTAAAACACCTTTTCTTATATCGCATGCCTGGGCACCGCTCCCTATAGGGTAGATATCCCAGCCTATGTTTGCTGCCATCTTGTATACATTTATTCCTACAGCTTCCATTGACGGTCTTGATAGTAAACTGTATTTACATTTCTTACCCTGTAGTGCCTGACAGTTTTCTTCAAGGGAGCAGAAGGTATGTCGACATGACCCTGATCCAAAACCAAACGATAGGTAATAACCGTCATAAAATGCCATTGATTCAATTGTTGAAACTATCTTAAAAGATTTTCGGTAAACTGAGATTCTTTCTTTTATTGTTTTTTTGTCTCTTATTATTATTTCTGGAGGAACATCAATTGAGAAAAAAACTGCTTTATTAAACTCTTTAAGAATTTCTTTTAATCTTAAAGGTTTTAAAGTATGCGGAGGACAGTTTGCACAGACACCGTATCCAAAACAACGGGGAACCTGGCATTTAAGAATTACCTTATCTTCAACTGAAATATTTTTAACGTCAATGATTTCTGATCTGCTTGCTCCCATTTCCAGTGATTTTTTTCTATATTTTTCAAGACACAGATTGAGCTTTTGCGTATCTGATTTAATATCAATTTTATTAATCATGATAATCTCCTCCGTTTATTGAAGCATAAGCGCCGTTTTTCTGTATACATATAATAATAAGTATACTAAAATTAATATTTATTAATTAATAAATTA
>DASCNA010000011.1:0-38693 GCA_036011305.1 Victivallales bacterium | reverse complement strand
CATATTTCAGCATAATTATTTCTACTGAAATAATGCATTATCCTTTGTTTGTTATCGAAGAGATAAAATTATGTACTGAGTATAATATTCCAATTTTTATGGCTGAAATGGCTATTGGAGGTCTTTCAAGCCCGGCTACATTAGCAGGTACTTTAATTGTGTGTCTGGCATCTACATTTCCAGGAATAGTTTTGTCTCAGTTATTTAAAAAAGGTCATCCATGTATTGAAGCATCTTTTCCGACAATTATGGATCCAGTCACAGCAGGTGTCGGCGGTTTTCCTGAAAATGCGATGGCCGATTCAGCAAGATCACAGATATGCAGGAAGTTTGGACTGCTTTTATCTCAACAGACAGCATTGGTGACTGGTACAACTGACTTTGATCAGAACTGTATAGCACAGATGTCATGGAATTTTGGAGGGCTTATAACATCATCATTTGATTCATTTTGGGGAGCTGGAACTTTAGATGCAGGCCTGGTTTACTCACCTCATTCTCTTGTTTTTGCTAATGAATTGGCCAGTATGGCAAGACGTGTCTGGAGAGGCATACCTGTGGATGATGATAGTATTGCATTGGATCTGATTAAAAATGTTGATCCAGGAATGTTCATTATGGAAGATCATACAGTAGTTCATTCCCGTAAGGATATCTGGCAGGGTAGATATATAAAAATTAAACCTAATGATGTTGAAAAAAAAGATATATCTGAAAAAATTCATGATGACATCGTAAATATCCTGAGTTCTCATAAGGGAGAAGCATTGTCTGATTCAATTCTCAAAGATATTAAAAATATTCAAAAGAAATGATATTAATTCAGTAGCTGAGATTTTTTAAATGTTCAATTTATTCTAAATTGTCCCATGGGAATTTTGCCCAATCTATTAATTCTAAACCAATATAGTTAATTAACTGATTTGGGTTAGTACTGTTTTTATCATTCCACATTGGGCGGTTTAAAATACATGAAAGCCACCTGATTTTTGCAGGATTATATTTTGATACTATTTCAATAGATGTAAAATATGTTTCTCCATATCCAATCGCATCATCAACAATTAAGACATCCTTCCCTTCCAAGTCATTTAAAGGGGAGCACCAATTGACCATTGGTGCATTTTTAGTTGAATATGCTTTATCTGAAAGAGTTCTGGTAATGCTGATGACATCCAATACTTTTATTTTAAATTTATTGGCCAATATTGTTGCTGGTATTAATCCACCTCTCATAATTCCAACTATATGATCAGGTTTCCCGTCTTTACAGATTTTACTGTATAGCTTATCCAATATATTGTTAAAATTTGTCCATGATATATCATAAATATTTTCCTGCATTTTATAATCTCCATCATTTTATGGATAATATTGGTCAATAGATTTAGATAAATATCTAAAACATTTATTTTTGTTTGTCATAATCAAATTCAATTCCGCATAATGCGCCGCCGTCCACTTGAATAGGGCATCCCGTAATAAAGCTGGCACACTCTGAAGCAAGAAATGTCACAACTTTGCCTACTTCAGAAGGATGGGCATATCTTTTTACTGCACTCGCTCTTTTAGTAGTAATCTTAAAAATGCCTTCTCTATCTGTGTTATATTGAGGAGCAATTGAATCTGCATATTTATCCCATATTTCAGTATGTATTAGGCCGGGACAAATTGAGTTTGCACATATTCCATATTTTGAGTATTCCATAGCTAATGAGTTTGTATAATTTATTACAGCAGCTTTTGCAGTACTGTAATCAGGCACACCTAAACCCGGAGATAGGCCATGCATCGAACTCATATTAATTATCCTTCCCCATTTTCTCTCAATCATGCCTGGAATTACTAAGCGGCAAGTTCTTACACAAGCCATGAGGTGTATGTTAAGAATTGACTCCCATTCCTTGTCTGTTGCGCTGATAGGTGTACATGGGTGACTATGTCCTGCGTTATTAAAAAGGATATCAATCTTGTTAAATTTTTTGAGAGTTTTGCTGACAGCTTTTTGAACTCCTTTAGCGGTTTCTAAATTAGCAGAAATAGAAACTGTTTTTATGTTATATGAACTTAATTCTTCTTCGGTTTCCCTTAAAGCTTTTTTGTTTCGTCCAATTATAGATATGTGGCATCCTTCTTTTGCAAGTTCTATTGCTGCAGATTTACCAATACCTCTGCTGCCACCTGTTATTAAGGCTACTTTATCTTTTATTCCTAAATCCATGATTGTTTCTCCGTGCTTATTTATACTGCCTGAAAATACGATCAAAAGTTACTATAGGATGTATAGATTATAAAGTCAATATTTTTTAAATGGGATGTAATAAACGTATGAAGTCGAGATACCATAATAAAAAAGCATCACACGATCTATGTCTGTGAAGCTTTTTTTTGTTAGAACTGTTTTAATTCAGCCGTTTAGATTATGATAGAACACTGTCTATGAAATTACCATTTTCGTAGAAGAGTTCATCATCAGCATAAATTTTACCACCATTTTTCATATTACACAGCATATCCCAATGTATTACTGATTTATTTATTCCTCCGGCATCTGGCATAGAAGCGCCGATAGCCATGTGCACAGTTCCGCCGATTTTTTCATCAAAAAGCATATTTCTAGTGAATTTATCTATCCCGTAATTTGTTCCGATAGCAACTTCACCGAAACGGCAGGCACCTTCATCCGTTTTCAGAAGCTGTTGCAAAATGTCTTCACCTTTCTCTGCAGTTGCTTTAACTACAATACCGTCTTTGACCTCAAGTTTTATACCTTCAATTTCTTTACCTGAGTAGATTCCAGGAAAACTGAAACTGATTTTACCGTTTATTTTATCATCTACAGGGGATGTGAATATTTCCCCGTCCGGAAAATTAACTCTACCGTCACAGTTGATCCATTTTCTACCATCTATACAGACTGTGATATCTGTATCTTTTGAGATTATATGTAATTCTTTTTTAGTGTCGAGGTATTTAATCCAGTGTTCTTGTTCATTACTTATTCTTTGCCATTCAGCAATCGGATCTTTTTTATCTAATAGTCCTGCTCCATAAACAAAGCTTTCATAGTCATCAAGACTCATTGAAGCTTCCTGTGCATCTGCATGAGTAGGATACTGTGTGCCGCACCATCTTAAAGAGCCGTCACCCATTCTTTCAGAATAAATATTACGCCAGCTGGTAGCTCCCTGTTGAGAAAATTTTATTCTTTCGGCATCAATATTTGAATTCATTCGTGTGTTTCTTGTCCCCCATGCTGTTAACCAAACATCGGCTTTAGCAATTATTTGTTCCATTAGGAAGTTATTCTCTTTAAGTTGTTGCTCTGAACTGTATTTTAGTTTGGTTTCAGCTATTTCAGATGAATAGATTAAAGTTTCTACATGACCACCTGCTAAAACTGCTTCTTTAACAACTTCGTTGGCCCACGGAGTTGCTACTTCATCACACATCACAAAAACAAAGTCATCCTTTTTAACTTTTGTAGAAAAATTGACTAAAAGTTTAGCCAGTTTATTTAACCTGATATCTTTCATTTTAAATCTCCCTGCTTACTTTGTAATAAACTCTAATTTACCTGGTTATATTAATTTAGCAAAACAGGAACTAAAATCAACAGAAATTATTCCCTTCTAGATATATGTAGATAATAATACTCTTCACCAGTTTTGAATTTAACAAAAGGATATACTATCACTGTATCAAACTTTTTACACTTGCTATGATTTTTTAGATAAGATTTGGTCAAGAATCGTTTGAGCTATAATATTATCTTTCGAATAATTTTGTTTTGAAAGTTCTTTATTTAAAAGTTTTTCAAGATAATCACTACCGCATTTTCCTATACAAAGTTTAATCATAATTTACCTCTTTTGATCTATTGCTTAATATTACCTTACAGTTTTTTAAAAAAATATCTTAATTTTTCTATTTAAATATAATTCAAAAAGAATACATAATGATGCTTTCTGATGATATATTATAAAAAATATACCATAAGATGTTTTTTAGGAGAATATATGTTTAATTACAAAAAAGCAAGAGAGATTAGAAAGTCAAAAAAAATTCAGCTGAAGAAAATGGCTGAGCTAATGAGAATATCCAAAATTACTTTATATAGATGGGAAACAGGATCTAGAACTCCATCAGATAATGATATTCGAGTAATAGCATTGTTTCTTGAAATACCTGTAATGGAAATATCTGATTTGAAAGAGATTTCAGAAATTAAAAGCAATATCAGAATTAAACCTGAAGTTACTTTTAATAAGAATTTATATGAACTGGATAAGATGACAGAAGAGTTCGGGAATGTGCCTACAATTAACATTGCAGCTCTGAAAAACCTTAAACAGGCCTGCTTGGAATATCAGAAAACAAGCAGTTATTTAGATAAAAAAGTACATCGATATGAGCAGATATTAGACCAGAGTTCGGCTATTGTTTATGTTTTAGATTCAAATTATGTATTAAGGTATGTTAATCTAGCATTTTTATTAATGTCAAATAAGTTTAGCACTGAGGATATTGTCGGCTATAAAGCAAGCGATATATTCGGTTTAAATGAAGTATATGATATTATACAGTATGAAAAAGCAGCCTTTGAAGATCGAAAACCTATTTATAATAAAAAAATTTCCATTCCTTGCAGTAATGGAAATAAAACAGGGTTGTTGACAATACATCCAGTTATTGAAAAAGATGGAAAAGTCGGTGAATTAATCTGTTCTATACAGGATATATCTGAAGTTTCAAATCTTATAAATCAGCTGCAGAATTTAAAGAATGTAATGGATTTAACTGATGATGCTATTGTAGTACAGAATCAGAATAGTACTAAGTATGAATATGTGAGTCGATCAATGGAAAACCTGTCAGGATATAAATTGGAGGTTTTCTATAAAAATCCTAACTTCTGGTTTTCTATTATTCATCCTGATGATATGAATATCCCCCCTACAGATGAACATATACCATTTAACCGTAAAGGAAAGTATAAATATAGAATAATTCGAAAAGATGACAGTATAATTTGGGTCGAATCAAGAATTTATATGGAAAGAATAAAAGAAACAGGTCAGATTTACAGATTTGCAGTGATAAGAAATATTTCTGAACAAAAGTGAAATTGATAACTGTATTCAAAAATTAAAAATATATAATTATTACATAATCATAAGAAGTACAGGAGAAAATGAAATGAATATTGATTCAAGTGTAAAAGATAATATGAATGCTGCTGTTTTAATGGAAGCAAATAATGTAAAAATCAAAGAAGTAAATACACCTATGCCAGATTCGGAAGATGTGCTTATTAAAGTTGAAGCTTGTGCCTTATGTAGTTCTGACATTAGTTTGATAGATAAACCTTTTCCCGGTCAGCCACCGTATGGCAATTTTATTATCGGACATGAATATGCAGGAACAGTAGTTGGGGTAGGGGATAATGTTGATGAATTTAACATTGGAGATAGAGTAGCTGTTGAAGCTCATCTGGGATGTATGCGTTGCGCAAACTGCAGAATTGGGGACTATACGTCATGCTTAAATTATGGTAATACAAAGAAAGGTCATAGGGCAAACGGATTTACCACTAATGGATGTTTTGCTCAATATGTAATTAATCATATAAATACAGTACATAAAATATCTGACTCAATACAATTTGATGAAGCTGCACTGATTAGTAATTTGGGATGCAGTTTATATGGTTTTGACACTCTTGGAGGATATTTTGTAGGAGATAAGGTTGTTGTAATAGGGCCAGGTCCTTTGGGGTTAATTGCAGCACAGGTATCTAAAGCATTATGTGCTGATAGAACATTTCTGGTTGGCACAAGAGAAGAGCGCTTAGAAGTGGGTAATAGGTTGGGAATAGATAGAATTATTAATATTCATAAAGAGAATCCTCTATCTGTAATAAATAAAGAAACAAATGGTATTGGAGCTGATATAGTAATTGAATCTTCCGGAACTGAATCCGGGCTTGATCTGGCAGTAAATGCTACAAAAAGAAATGGTAAAATTTTATTATTGGGATTTCCACATAAAAAAATAGAATTTGATTTTGAAAATCTTGCACTAAATAATAAAATTATTTATACAGTTAGAGGAGACGGTAAATCAAATGTTAAAAGAGCAGTATCTTTATTAAAAAACAGGAAAGTTAATTTGAAGGCTTTGGTTACTCATTCATATCCTTTATCCCAATTTTCTGAAGCTGTGAGAGTGTATACTGGCAGAGTTGATAATGCAATCAAAGTGATAATTAAACCTAATTGAAAATATTTTGATTTGAGAAGTTATCTGGAACTTAATTATTAATAGGGTTTTATTTTACTCTTCTAAGTATAAGCAGAGTTATATCATCAAATTTATTGCCATTCTGATATTTTAAGACATCTTTAATAATAGGATCTCCTATTTTAGATAATTTTTCATTTTGTCTGATTTTGAATATATCAATTAATTTTTCAGTGCCGTATTCAATGTTATCTTTGTCAGGAGCTTCTATTATTCCGTCTGTATAAAGGGCCAAAGAGTTACCTTGATTCAGTTGTAGTTCTTCACTTGTATATTTAACATTTTCTGCAATACCAATAGATGGGTTATTTTGAACTCCGATACTGGAAACATTATCACTACTGCAAACAAGTATAAACTCATGATGGCCGGCATTGGCATAGGTTATTTTACCTGTATCAATTTCATAAAAAACAAGATACATAGTTAGAAACATCGAAGATTCATTATCTTTGCATAAAATATTGTTTACATATCCAAGAATTTTCCCTGGATCTAGTGTCTCAGAAGTAAGACATGATTCTTTGATAATAGCTTTAGCCATGCTCATGAAAAATGCTGCTGTAAGTCCTTTTCCTGAAACATCAGCAAGTATCAGTGCAAGTGTATTTTTTTTTACAAAGAAAAAATCATAAAAATCTCCAGACATTGTTGTTGCAGGAATAAGTTTTGTATACAGCTCAAATTCTTCTCTTTTAAATTCATCAGTTACCTTTGGTAGAACTGAATTTTGAAGTTCACTCGCTATCTTAAGTTCAGTTTCCAGTGCCTTTTGTTTTTCAATGTTTTCTGTATATTCTTTGAGTTGACTGCCGAGTTTATTGAATGATATGGATAAGTCACAAATTTCTCTGATACCTTTTTCTTTGAGTTTGATATCAAAGTTGCCTCTTCCGAGTTTTTTTACACTTCTTCTTAAAACCTCGATAGGTTTAATTATAATTTTGTTAAATATTAAAAGCGATATTACTACACCTACAATAAAAATAATTAGAAAGTTTTTAATATATTTTGTATAAATATCAGTATAAATATCATTTATTGTTTTCTCTGTATTTAGTACCAGTTCATACAGATCTTTTTTGCTTACAAGCAATGCTACAGTCCAATTATTAATCGGCATTTTATCAAATGTCAAAAAATATTCTTTTCCATTCAGATTTATATTCTGTCTGCCTGATTGATTGCTGTTTAGCTTCTCTGCAAGATGTTTTAGTTCGGGATTGCTTGATGAGTTAAGAGCTGTATTTGCAAATTCAGGTTTACCTGGTATATCATCAGTTGTATCTGGAGGAATGGAGAAAAGTTTATAATACTCTTTAGGAAGATAAATTATTTCTCCAGTTTCATTTATGACAAATCTAATATCATTGAACTGTTTATAAGATTTACCTTCAAATATATTATAAATTCTTGACATGATTTTATTATAATTAATGGAAAAAAACATTCTTAATTTTGTGCCGTCTTTACAGTCTATTGGCATAGATATAAGGATATGTGAGTCGCTGTCATTTTTGCCAGAATAAATGCATTTGAATGAAAAAATAGGTTCTGTTTTAGTCAATATTTTAGAACTGGCTAGTGTAGTTAGTAGATAATTAAATGATGGAGAAAAGTTTTTAGGGTCACTGGTATAAGCAATTGCATAATTACTTGTTTTATCAGTTATCATTATACCAGTAAAAGCTTCAGCAAATTTTTTAGAAACGGTAATTAAAAGTGGTTCAATAATCACTAATTTGCTGAGTATTTTTTCATAGTCAGGTATTCTTTTACCGGAAGGACTTTTATATATTGCTGCTAATTCAAACTCTTTGTTCCCTACCTTTCTTATTGATTTCTTATCAAAATACTCAAAGCTATTTTTATTACTGTTATATTGAAATTTTAATATAGGAGGAGCTAGAGATTTAATGCTTGCAAATTCTTTTATTTCTAAATCAATTAGCTTCATGGAATCTATAATAAATTTAAAATCATTGTTCAAGATATCAGTCTGGTGTTTGAGAGCATCAGTGAAGATTTTATTGGCAAGATACTTAGTATTTTGTGTTGTTTTTTCTACAGCTATATGTTTTAGCTTAGTGAATTCGGCAAGTGAATTAAAAAACAAAAGAATAAAAGTAATGCACATTATTATCAGCAGGCAAATAAAAAACAGTGTATTTAATTTAATGCGTTTTATCATTTAAACAGTATATGTCTTTAGTTGAATTATTTTTTTATTAAGGCAACATAAAACGATGTATATAATATTCAAAAGTATAATATACGGGAAAGAGATTGACAACAGAGATAAGTCACTTCAAATTAATGGATAAATAATGAATAATTTAAATTGCTGCAGTTAAGTAATTTTTACTGCAACAATTTAAGTAAATATTACTGCGTGGATGTTTTTGTTTTTACTGCATCGTAAATTGCCTTAATATTTGCCGGAGGAACTTGTGAAAGATTCCAGAGCATTATACTAAGAGAGCCTTTAGTTGGTATATTATTATTATTTATAAATTTTATTATCTCTTTTACAGACCTGTAACCGTAACCGCCTGCATTGTTTTCTACACCAAAACCTACAGGACAAAATTCTGCCTGAGGATCAATTTTTTCAAAAGTTTTGCATAATTTATTAAAAGTTTTAATACCTGAATCGTAATCCATGGTTGTGACCCAGTTTATTAATTTAAAGTTATCTTTGATGTATGATGAATCTTCAGTAGTAACAACTGTTATTAGTTTATCTCCCAAATCCTTGCGCAGATCCTGGATTATATATCCTTTAACTGTATTTGTAGTATCTTTTCCAGGTTTACATCCTTTACATAGAGGCCATTGTGTACACAGTTTTCTATCACCTTCAAAATCTAGATCTACTCCATCGAATCCCCAGTCATCAACAATTTTAGATATGTTCTTTGCCAATGCAGCAGAATCTTTCTTGTTTTTTATTAACTGCCAGCAGTTGCCAGCCCAGCCGCCTACAGAAATTAAAATTTTAACTTTAGGGTTTTTGTTCCTAAGTTTTTTCATCTCAGCCATTATTTCAGCTTTTGCCTCAGCCTGAGTTTTTCCGTTTTTAATCAGATTTTTTTCTAGAAAAGTCATATCTATTTTTCCGTTTTCTCTGACAAGTGCGAAAGCAAGAGGGACAACATTGACATATGAAGGAATGTCACCAATATCTTGATAGCCTGTAATATCATCTGGATAGCCTAACCAATAGGCAATGTATGGCGGTGCCTGCTGAGTGTAGGTTTTAGTTGTGGTGTCAGCTGCGAATGTACTGTAAGCCAACAATAGTGTCATAACAGAAACCAAAAATGTTATGCCTGTTTTTTTCATGCTTTTCTCCCTTTAATTATTTTACTGCATATATGAAGATTATTATTAATGCACTGTATTTTATTTTTGATATGTTATGGGACTGCATAGAGCTTTTAAATTTTCAATAGGAGTACCTGACGGTATTTCACATCCAGCATTAACCATATAAGGATTTCCAACCAAATCATATATACGTTTAAATGAATCTCTTATCTTATCCGGCGTACCGTTCATTATATCAGCAACAGGGTCAAGATTTCCAGTGATAGCAACTTTGTTTTTCAGTTTATCTCTCACATTTTTAATATTCACCATATGATCTATATCAATTATATCTATATCAAGATCAGAAATGGCATCAAGATGATTTGTGATATTCCCGCAGATATGAAGTTTAACATAAGCACCGGCATCGTGTATTTCATCGATGAGAATTTTTTCTCTCGGTAAGATAATACGTTCATATAAATCTGGTGATAATTGACTTACCACAGCGTCACCAACACCGATGGTATCGCATCCTGCTTTGCACTGTGCTTTGGCGAAATCTATTGCAGTATTCAGACATATATCCATTAAGTCGCATACATATGATTCATCATCAAAAGTATCCATCATATAATTACACATACCTCTAAGTTCTGCTGCAAGACAGGCTGGTCCTTCAACCCACCCTAAAATAGAGTATTGTTTTTTGAATTTTCTGCTGTATAAATCACATGCATTAACTATATCCAGCATTCTTTCTGACTTATAAGGATCAGCTTTCTGTAATTGTGAAATATCTCTGCTTTCTTCTAATATGCGATATGCAGTAGGAGGTAGATTTTTATGATATGTTACTTCTGCGCCTAAACCGTGCATTTCTCTCGCAGAGTCGCAAATACAACTTAACTGTTCAAATCCAAAGTCTTCAGCACATTTTCTGTTTGCTTCTACAAGAACATTGAAATCTTTAGAAAGAAATTCATAATCAGAGTTGATATATTCTGCAGCAAAAAGCATCAAAATAGGCACTCTTGGAATAAAGTCGACAGGTTTATTTTGAAGTACATTTATATAACGTTCATAACTATTCATGATAATCTCCCTATTAAATGTATGAATAACTCTTATGTTAAACTATAAAAAACACCGAATATAAAATATTTCAAATTAAATTTAGTTTTCAGTTATATTTATAAGTTGGTCTGTTTTAAATATTTTAGCAAAACCATATCTCAGGTTTTCTATTGAACGTATATGCATTTCTTTAGTTAATGTGCCATTAGCGTCTTCTGGAAAGTAGACGTTGAAATTACGGCAAAATGCAGATTTTCACTATGAAATGTAGTTATTAGTTTGCTACAGTTTTTTTTAACTTTACCATTAAAAGTAGATTCTTGGAACAGGTTCTGCATATCTATTATTAGTAAAGCAATATTTTCTGTAATCATATTTTTTTCTCCATAATATAATCATCCATTACAAAACTGTTTCCTATGTCATTTATTACAGAGTCAATAATTTTAAAATTTAGTTTTTTATACGCAGCTATAGATTTAGAATTGTTTTTGTTAACATTCAGAGTTATTCGCTTAAGTTTTTTTTCTTTACAAAGATCCACAATATAATCCATTGCTATTCTTCCAAAACTTTTCCTTCTTTCAGTAGATTTAATATAACATTTACTTAAATAAAGTTCATCTCTTTTGGGTATAACTCCTATATAACCAACACTTTCACTGTTTTTAGTAATTAAATAATAAAGATATCCTTCTTCATTTATTTGCTTAATGACAGCTTCAGTAGATTGGAATTTATCCAGCATATAATTGACCTGTTCAGTACCGATAATTTTAGTATAATGTTCTTCCCAGATTTCTTTTGCTAAATCAACTAATTTTTTTATTTCGTTATTCTTTTTAACTATTTTAATCACTTACGTATAAACCTTAATCAAATTTTTTTAATTCTTTAATAAGTGCTTCATATGATTTCAAATTAAATTTCGATTCAATTTGTTCATGCCATATATTGTCCAATTCAAATTGAACAGTTTTAGGAAGTTCCGTTTTATAATCGCCAATATTACCGTTTCTAATTTTCATAGATTTGCCACCATTTGGAAGTCCCATGGCTTTATCCCGTGCATTTCGAGTTAAATGTTCATCAAATTTAGATTTATGTTTATGCATGAATTGTATAGAGGATTGTTTCAAAACTTTATCAAATAAATTCAGATCAAGTTTACACCCTGTAAAGTCTGCAATAAGATGTATATATTCTGGAAGTTTTTCTTTGAGTTCTTCATAGCTAAACATTAATACGTTAGGATTATTACGGTGCGGCCACCATGAAGCCAGATGATTCCAGTAATTTTCTCTTCCATTTATAAAAAAAGCTTTTGCAAAAAGTTCAATAGAGATTACACCTGGTTCAAACCACCAGCCTTCTATAAATTTATAAAAAGAGACAAGAACATCCTTGGGATTTCTTGTAAGACAAATATATTTGCAATTTCCTTTCGGGATATTTTCCCAGGCTAAGTGGCTTTTAAAAACCCTGGGAAGGGGAGGGTTGTGATGATGAAGGTCTATTCCAATGTCATGGCTTACTTCAAGCCATGGTATGACTTCATTTATTTCATTGAATTCCATAGAACCGCCAGTTCTAAGTCCATGTATTATCTGCTGAATCCAGGTTGTTCCGCACTTAGGATATGGAGATATGAATATGTCACCTTTTTTTGGAGTAAATGATAATGCATTTTTCATGCTTTCTGCTGAAATAAAGTTCATATGACATTTAAATAATTCAGCTATTGTTGATGCTCTATGTAATTTTGCAGATGAAATCATTTTATTTGAACTTAGTAATTATTGATCCATTTTTCAGGTTAAACACACAACGTGGAGGGATTCATACCCATGAATCCATTATTTATAGAATATCATTTAAAAATACTTTTAAAAATTATTTTTTCCATTAATATAAAATTTTAAGTATTTTAACTAATGCCGGTGTCAATGTTTTATTTGCCGGATAACATAATCCAATTCTTCTGAACATTCTGGGGCCTTTGAAAGGGATTGTGACAAGATCCGGGTTTGACTCTAAAATACCTTCGGGTAAAAAAGAAATGCCATATCCTGCTTTAATAAGATATGCTACCTGGCTTTTATCTTCAGTAGTTGACATAACATTTAAGTTAAATCCATCACAGGCAAGTAATCCGATTGTTTGTTGGTGAGCTTCACAACATGAGCACTCAATAAAGTCAAAGTTATGAAGATTTTTTGGAGTAACTTCTTTGGCGTTTACCAAAGGATGAGACTTATTAGAACAAAGCTGATAATCTTCTTCCCAGAGTGGTATAAATATTTCATCTTCTTTTTTGAAAACATCTAGGGTTATTTTTCCATCTGCAAGTGTGTTTTCTGATACAAGAGTAAGTTTTAAATTTTCATTGACTGTTTTAATATCCTGCAGAAAAGTGGTCAAATGAGATGGACTGAGGTTAGGAAAAATTGATAATGTTATAGGTATAAGTTTTTTTCTTTTTTGAAAAAGTTCAGGTAGTTTAGTTATATCATTGCATATTCTTAAAGCCAAAGGATATAGATAATGTGCTTCTTCAGTTATATCCACTCCTTTTTTATGTCTGATGAAAAGAGGTGTTTCCAGCTCATCTTCCAGATCTTTTATAGCATTTGATATTGATGGTTGGGAAATAAAGCATCGTTTTGCTGCCGCAGTAATATTTTTTTCATCATAAACGGCAATGAAATATTTTAACTGTGTTGTATTCATAGTTTATCCATAGTTTTTAGTTATCATATCTATCAAATAATAATATTTTACAACTATGTCAATATGGTCTATTGTATGGTTCTTTTCAAGAAATTAACATAATTATTAACTTAGAAATACAAGGAATTAAAAAATGAATAAACCATTAGTTGTTGTTACAGGTGCAAGTTCAGGAATAGGTGAATCAATAGCAAGAGAATTCAGTAAAAAAGGTCATTCTCTGTTATTGTTGGCTAGAAGAATTGAAAAACTTGAAGAAATGAATTTACCAAATACGATGTGCAGAAAAGTTGATGTTACCGATTACAAATCATTCTGTTCAGCAGTAGAAGAAGCTGTTATAGCATATGGACCTGTTGACTGTATGATAAATAATGCAGGAGTAATGCTTTTAGGTGCATTAGACATTCAAGATCCAAAAGAATGGACCAATATGCTAAACGTAAATGTTCTTGGTTTAATGAATGGAATGCAGACTGTTCTCTCTTCCATGAAAGAAAAACATTCAGGAACTGTAATTAATATTAGCTCAATCGCTGGCAGAAAAACATTCCCTAATCATGCAGCGTATTGCGGTACTAAGTTTGCTGTACATGCAATCAGTGAAAATGTCCGTGAAGAAGTAGCTGATGATAATGTAAGAGTAATTACTATTGCTCCTGGGCCTGTTGAAACTGAACTGTTAAGTCATACAACTTCTGATGAGATAAAAGATGGATATGATGTCTGGAAAGATGAAATAGGAGGAGCATTAAAATCTATAGATGTTGCTAACACAGTTCTGTTTGCATATGAACAACCGCAAAATGTTTGTATCCGTGAAATAGTAATTGCCCCTACACGTCAGCAACCCTAAAAATAATTGTCAATTGTTAATTATAAATTAAATTTGTATTGTCATTAATAATTAACAATTGACAATTAATAATTATTCTTCGATGTAATCCTGTACTTCAGCTAAGTTTGAAATTGCTTTATCAGCATCTTCTCTTTTAAGTTTTTTTAATTCTTCAAAGTAATATTTATTAAAATGTTTCCAGTTGAGCAGCACTCTATTCATAGCTGTAAATGGCATTAATCCTTCATCAGATCTCTTTGATAGTTGTTTGAATACTAGATGTACTATTTTCTGTCTTGTCAAATCACTATATTTTCTAATAGGAACTAAGTCAGTTTTACTGCAGCCGTTTTTTTTGAAAAATGCAATAATATCTTCTTTAGGCCATATAACATTGAGTATACATTCCTGCATTGCTTCTTTAATTTCTTTCGGAAATTTCATGTTGATTTTCTTTTATTCATTTGTTTTGAAAGTTTATTATAATAAGTATATAAACTTAATATAACACATATACTGAGTTTATATACGAAGAATATGAACTGATTGATTATCTATTATTTATATATTCGTCCATAATATTTAAAATTTCAGGAAAGTTATCTCTTCCGAATCCTATTCTTATATGTTTACTGCCATATTCAAATAACTCAGATGGTACAACCATTATCCCAGTTTGTTCTATTAATTTTTGGCTAAACTCCATAGCTGTATCAGGTATATTTAATTTTGTAAAACAAGTTGAGCCTGCTTTTGGTGGAATGAAATCAATAATATCTGGATGTGCTTCTTTAAATTTGGTGAATAAATCAATATTTTTTTGAATTTTAGTTAAGTTAGGTATAATAAACTCATTCTTATTATTAATGGCAATAAGTGACAATATTTCACTCGGTGCACTGTTGCAAATTGTTAGATAGTCTTTAAATGAAGCTACTTTATCAAGCAGTTCTATATCCTGACTTGCAAGCCATCCAATTCTAAGACCTGCTAATCCAAATGATTTTGCCATTCCCCACAAACTTATTCCTTTTTCATAAATATCACAGACAAGAGGAATTTCCTTTGTGTCGCCAAGAGTAAGCAAATGATATATTTCATCAGAAAATAAATATATATCTTTATCTTTTGCTATTTTTACAATGCTTAAAAGTTCTTTTTCTGACGGAAATGCTCCTGTTGGGTTATGCGGGAAATTAATAATAATTAATTTAGTATTTTTTTGCACTAAATTTTTTAGATCGTTAGGATCATAATGCCAAGTATTTACATTTGGTTTCCAGTATGATAACTGACAGCCTATGGATTTAGTCACCTGATAAAGCGATTGATAACTCGGAGAGATGCATATTACATGATCTGATGGTTTTAATAAAAGATTCATCAATATAAAATTTGCTTCACCGGGAGAAGAAACGAGAATGTTTTCAGGCATCATTTTCTTATATAGCTTGCTGATACTCTCTCTTAATAATGGATGCCCGCATGATTCTGTATAACCAAAAGTTAACGAATTCCATAAGTTAAGTTCTCCGTCAGAAGCGCAGTTTAAAATATATTTTAACGAGAAACCGTCACAATCAGAACATGATAAAAGATATTTTGTTTTGAATTCGTATTTTGCAAAATATCTCTCAAGTTTAAAATTATCTATATTCATTTTTTTCTCCTATTATTTTATAAATATTATATTTTTCCAGTTTAATACAACTGATAGTTTTATTCTTTTTTCTGTCAGTATATATAGTGAAATAGAGCAGATGCTGCATAGTAGCATACCAAAAATCATAGGCATTGCAGAATTTACAGGAAAAGTAGCTAGCAAACTGCCAATTGTTGGTGCTACTGAAAAACATAATACACCGGAAAGTGCTACTGCAGTACCTGTGATTTCTGAAGGTAACTCCTGCAGAGCACAGGCAATTGCATTGCTGTAAATACTTGTATTTATTCCTACATAAAAACCTATGCCTATAACAAAACCATATATATCAAATATATGTAGTGTGTAGAATATACACATTGTTATACTTGAAACTAATTGAATAGTTAACCCCATTATGAATAGATTTTTAGAGCCTAATTTGCATACAAGATGACTGTTTAAAATAGTAAACAAAAAAGAAAATATAATATTAATACCGAATAGATAACCTATTATTTCCGGAGATAGCCTATAGATTTTGTTGTATACCAATGAACCAGAAGTTATAAAACAGAAAACTCCTGATAGGGCAAAGGCGTTACACAGCATGTAATATAATGCTACTTTATTTTTGATTACTATTCCATAATTGTTTAATAACTGGTTAAATTCAAATTTTTTTCTTTTATTTTTTGCTCGTGTTTCAGGTAAAATTAATAGAATTGCAATTAATGCAACTAGTGAGATTATACATAACAGTGCAAATATATAGCGCCAACCGAACCAAATTAGAATATGTGCGCCTATGGTAGGTGAAATTATTGGTGCACACAACATTACCAATGAAATAATAGACATAGTTCTTGCGAATTTGTCACGGTCAAAAATGTCCTTGACTAACGTTATACTTATGACTGATGCGGATGCACCTCCAATACCTTGAAATATTCGTAAAATATTAAAAAATAATCCATTATAACACATGAATATAAAAATATTTGTAATAATGAATAATGCTATGCCTATTATGAGTATTGGACGTCGTCCAAAGCTATCAGATAATGGACCGTATATAAACTGCCCCGCAGCATATCCTATCAAATATGTTTGCAAACTGAATTGTATTTGAGTTGAGTTACTATTTAAATCAAATGCTATTTTTCCTAGTGCTGGAATGTACATATCTATTGCCATCGGTGTTAGCATGGAAAGTATTCCAAGCAATAATATTAAATCAAATCTAATTTTATTTTTGTTCATTTTATCTCGAATTTTGTTTGTAAGTTTTTTATTTCCTATTTCAGGAAACTAATTGAATAATTCCAGTGCTCAGCCTCAGAAGTTTTAGGAATACGGATGTAAATACGCTTTAAAAATCCAGTAGAAAATCTGATTTTTAAAATATACAAGGACAATTGTAAGTAGATTTTATTCTGAGCAAAGGAAGATAGTAAAAAATATATTCGAGATTCACCGAGTGATAAACGGTTTGCAGATGTACGCAATAATAACAGCAAAAGCTTTTTTTCTAAATAAAATCATTTTAATTCTCCTGCTAATTATTTCTGATACATTCAATTAATTAAGTAGAATAGCATGCATTATATAGGTAACAAGATTGAATTTGTATTTAAAAATGAAAAAAGACGTTTCAAAAGAAACGCCTTAACATAACCAAATTTTACTTATGATGAAAGCATATTGTGATAACGTCCGAGCCAGTATGGCAGTGTATAAGTTGTTGAAGGTTCAGTGTCATTGCTGTTTGAACTGCTTATATCAGTAAAAGTGGTTCCATTGAACTTGTGTAGTGAACGCTCATCCTGAGGCAATACTTTTATTTGATAAATATTAGCAGGGTTATAATTTGGATCCAATGTTTTGTCTAATGGAATATCTGCATTTTCTGTATCAGTTTTACTTGTTCTTTCTCCTATAACAACATCGGGGTTTATGGAGAGACTGTTATCTCTCAATACATCTGATCTTGATCCAGGAATGTAAGCCTGATATTCGACAGTATCAACAGGATGACGGCTTAATGCCCAGGATGCAGTATTAACAAGACTGTTTCCATAAGCATCTTTTTGTGGTGTATTGGGATAAGCCAACTGATATATATAATACCAAAGAGGATTTTCGCTTCTTGAGATAGATTGCCACCACCCGTTTAGCCCAACTTTATATTCATTTAATAGAGTTTTATTTGTTTCCATTTGGAATAGTAGATAATATCCAAGCATAGCCATTTCTTCATCTGAGTGATTCAGGCAGTAAAAAGCATGTCTTCTCATTTCTACAGGTGAAGCACCTGAACCGAGCATGTACAGATTACTGCTTGGTTCATAGTCAATATTTTGGTTAATCCACATCCAATGAGGCCAGTAAGTGCCAGCCAGTTTTGCATATTCAAATGGGACTTGATTGGCGAGAAGTAAGTATTCATCTTCCCATTTAATTTGGCCTGTCATATAATATGCCAGTTTAAATGTATCTAATACTACTAATGAGTTAAGAGAGTTATCTTCCAAAGTAAAATCACTATTGAAATAATTTCTTGTAGTTTTTCCCCAGGTGGTTCCTTCTCCAGTAGCGTCCACTAAGCTGTATCCGTTATCAATGTAGTGCTGTGCAAGATTTGTAACTGTTTTAACAACAAGTTGTTTTAATTCCTTTTCTTCAGGATTACTGTTGCTCAAAACATCATATGCAATTTTATATATGAAAAGATGTCCTATAATTTCGTCAGTACTTGTATCCCCTTTGTAAGCTACCTGAGTTGCATCATATTGTTTTCCATTTAGTGTTAATACATCCTGAAGAACTTTTGGAATTGCTTCATTGCCAAGTTTTAGAACAGGATGCTGATCTTTTGTATAATCATACAGTCTGTCTGCTCCTGAGAGAACTTTTTGATATTGTCCATTTATATAAGGGGTGCCGTTTTGACTTACATCTCTTTGGATGAAAAGTCCGTCACCATATGGTACATTTTCTACAGAAGGAATACAGAAAGATCTTGCTATAAAACCTTTTAGAACACGTTTTGTAGTAGCTGGTTTACCGGTTGCTATCCAGTCTGCAGGATTAATTCCTTCCAGTGTAAATCTTTTTACTCCTCCGATATGGCCATATTTAGGAGTATCAGTTCCGGCATCAACACCGAAAGTTCCCATATGATCAGCAGGGCTACCAACATAATTATCCAACGCAGCAACAGCTCCGTATCTTAAATATAGTTCAGAATATTTATTTCCAGGACCGGTAAAAGTATTTGTTAAATAACGTATTTTTGAGTTTACTACAGCTGTTCTTCCTGAAATATTGGCAAGAAGTAAAACAGCTTTTAAAGATTTAAATGCACTTGTTTTTGCAGCAGCTACTTGGTCTGCAGGAGCACCGTCTTTTTTTAATACAGCATAGCGCATTAATTCTCCTGCTCCGAACATACTGGTCCATAGACCGTCATTATCTGAGATTTCAGGTATCCACTTTGAACCATCCCAATGAGAGCCTGATGCTAAACCCATTCTCAAAACATCTTTATCTGTTTGCTCAACCATATTTGTGGCTTTTTGAGTGTAGCTCATTTTTATCATTTCGACATGAGTCACAGCCGTTGTGTTACCAGTAGTTTTTGTGCCTACAACCCAGATTCCATTATTTCCGTCACTGACGATTGCTACAGGACTTTTACCGTCATTTGGTAAATATCTGTTTCCCATGAAATATTGAGTTTTATCAATATTTGCAAAATATGCTATTTTATCAGGAGTTTGTGTATCAGTTCTTAAAACATATTTTCCAGAACTCCCATCGGCAAAATCTACTATCTGCCATGTAGCATTACCTTCAGTTACTTTTAGGTGTTTATCCTGGTATTGTGTTGGATCATTATATATTTCTTTAACTATTTGAGGAATATCAGAACTTGTCTGTACCTGAGAATCTGTGTATCTTACTACTATTTTCTGTAGGTTATTTACAGGTTGAGCTGGCTGTCCATTAAAGTTTACTACAGGAGTCTGGTAATCTGAAGCAATGGTGGGGTTTGAAACAACAGTGATTGTTTTTTCAGCAGTAGCTTGAGGATTTGCCGTTGATTTGGCTGTAATTGTTACTATACCAGGTTTTAGTGCTTTAACTCTTCCGTAAGGATCAACAGAAATAATTCCTTCAGGACTTGTAGACCATTGGATCCCTTTTTCTGTGACTGTTTTATAACCACTACTATTCAAATCGTTATCAGCGCTATAAAATGAGACATCAATTACTCTGCTGTCTCCTACGACCATTTCACATTTTGCCGGAATCGGCAAAGCTATTTTTACTGGAGCTATTGCTTCATTTGAAACTTTGGCTTCTGCTGAAAAAACGAATAAATTCAGCGTAAAAAATGTGGTTAATAAAACCATGAGGAAATAAGTTTTTTTCATATCTTATTACCAGTTACCTTTCTATTAATAGTTTTTGTATTAAAAAAATTAATAGTGAGAAAAACATATATAATACGTTTTTTATTATTCATTCTCCCTATTAAAATGAATTCATAAAGTCATACTTGTAAATAAAAGCTGCTACTGTTGAAGATAGTATTATCCCGAATATTAAATAAAAACAAAATAAGTGTAAAATTTTCTCAGCTAAACAGTATATCAAACTGTTAAGTATTTTAATATTCTTGTTTGATTCTCCCCAATCATCTATTTTGTGATTTTAATAATAGAATCTAATGAAATGAAACATCAACAATTATTTAAAATAAAAAATAATTTTTTATAAATATTTCGTTAAATTAAAAACAAACAAACAAAACCAATACCTATTTATTGATTATTGCTAATTAATGTTTTTATAGATAAAATGAGAATAATAAAATTACTGAAGATGTTTAATTGATAAGTATGAATAGAGAAAGTTACGTTTCTGAAAAATATCCGTTTATTGTATTATGTATTACTATACTAATAGGTATTTTATTTTTATCAGGCTATTTTTCATTTCTTACATCAACATTGAGTGAAAGCCTATTGCTTGCAGGGTTAATTATTTTGATATATTATACCTATAAAACAAAACGCCTGACAAGCATGTGGTATTTTATCGTACTTCTAGTCTTTTTTAACCCTTTTACAAAGTGGAATCATCCAATAGTAGACGATAACACTTTTGTTGAAGGGGTATGGTTTTGTGTGGAGATATTGGTTTTGATTATATTTGCAATATATGCTTATATTTACTTTCCTAGAAGAAAATAATTATTTAAATATATACCTAATTGAAATTTCATTAAAGTCCATAAACTTAGAAAAATTCCTTAGAAAAGTATTAGTTTTTTGTATTCATTTAGTAAAAGAAAATTTAAAATTATGATGTTTTTCCTCTTTTAAGTCAGTAAAATGTGCTACAGTTTTCATCTTGCAACCTCTCCAATTAGTTAGCCTGATATATTGACGACAAGACTAAGCATAATTTCAAAAAGTATAAATAAAATAAATTAATTAAGCATAGATAAACAGTTATAAATAATTGCTATGCTATGATAGCAATTATTGTATATTTATTATATATTGTCTGGGGTATAATATTTATTAACTATCTGCCTGGATTTAGATTAAAATGAAGTTTTAATCTGTTTGTTCAAAAACATTCATTAATAGCTGAACTAATCTTCTGAATCCATTGTAAAATGGTTCAATTTCAATGTATTCATTTTTTTTATGAACATTTTTTGCTTTAGTAAGTCCTATGCAGATCGAGGGATAACCTAGAGAGAGAGGGAGATTTATGTCTGTAGAAGATGGTGATATATCTGGATTTAAGACACCGAATTCTGCGTAAACTTTTTTTGCAATTTTGACTAATGGATCACAGTTATTTAGTTTTCCAACTGGACGGTTCCCTACAACTTCATAGGATAAACATGAGTTCTTGTATTCATAAGAGTTGAATATTGTTTCAACCTGATTTACCAGATTGTCCAGATCAGGTTTAGACTCAGAACGAAGATCAAGTAAAAGAGAGGCTTCTTCAGCAATTGTATTAACAGAGACACCTCCGTTAATAGTACCGATATTGAAAGTTGTTTTAGGTTTATGCGGAACTTTTAGCTGAGTAAGTTTTGAACCTAAATTTACCAAATGATGAACAGCACTTTCACTTCCGAAATCACCCCAACTGTGTCCACCGGGTGATTTTATTGACACTTTATATCGACGAGAGCCTATTCCACTATAGGTTAATCGGTCATATCCTGAACCTTCCAGAGCAATAACAGTTGATATTTTATTCACGATTTTATTTATAACCTCTCTTATACCTTTAAGATCCCCCAAACCTTCTTCACATGAGTTAGCTACAATATATAAATCACCTGGAAGATTAATATTTAGTTTATTCAATATTTTTTGCAGACCTATCAAGCTTCCTACTCCAAGTGAATTGTCTCCTATACCAGGACCGAGTATTTTTCCATTTTTTCTTGTTACTTTTAGATCTGTTCCAATAGGAAATACGGTATCCAGATGAGCCGAAACAAGAACTGATTTTCCATTTCCGCCAGGTCTGCATGAAATAACATTATTCAGTGTATCGATTGTAACATTCTTTAAACCATTATTTGAAAAACTGTTAACAACATATTCTGCTCTTTTTTTTTCATTAAATGTCGGAGAAGCTATCTTCTGTATATTGATAGCTTCTTCCAGTATATTGTCTATAAATTCTTTATCTATTTTCATTGTATAATAATTCCAACATATAAAAAAATCTTATCTATTTTTTTACAAGCCAACATCTTCATTAATAAGAATAATCTTAATTCTGTTTTTTGGATATGATTTTTCTGTAATTAACCATGCATTGCATATACGGTCAGGACTGTTGCAGTCAATACAGTAAGATGTTTTATTACAAGGTGTATTTACGAAATGACTGTTACGAAGAGCATTAAGAGGTGCGGCATAATTCTTAATGCGTTTTATGGCTTCATCAATATCAGATACAATTTTATTTCTTCCTATTATTATTATTACATTTTTGGGTCCAAAGGTAATACCAGCGATGCGATTACATTCCATATCCAGATTAACTAACTTTCCTGTCTCGGTTATGGCATTACTTCCTGTAAAAAATATATCAACTAACAGTGCCTGTCTTCTGCGTTCTTCAATTATATCCATTGATACATTTTTTGAAAATGTTTCTATTAGCTTTATCTTAGGATTTTGTCTAATAGTTGATATGATATTTGTAGCATGTAAGGTTTGTGAATCACCACAAGATGCACTTTTTGGTTTCACTTGAGGAAGTATTTCATTGATAACGATATCTTCAGCATTTGATATACTATTTGCTATATGAACAATAAAATTATTATTTTCCAAGTTCTTTTTACATTTTTCAAGTCGTTTATTCCAATAGAAATCAACAAAGTTTTTCATGTTTTATTCCTTTCATATTAAATCTTAAATCATCGAGATTTTGAAAGTTTATTTAGTTTTATTTTGTAATAATTGATTCTTGTATTTGTCAGGAAGATATTTCTCATAATTTGTGGTCGCATATTTTACTGATAGAGATTTGTTTGTTAAATTGTATATTCAAATATAGGAAACATTCTCCCTTTAATTTTAGAAGGTTCCTCGCCTATTTTAACAGCACCCATTTTGCGATAGAATCCTTCGGCATTCGGATCGGCACAGATCCTCAAACTGGTACAATTTATAGATTTTAAGTTTTTCTTCAGATTTTTAAAAAGAATTTTGCCGTAGCCTTTTCCAATATATTGCGGAGCTATCCAGCAATCTTCTAATTCATATCTGTTTTCTGATAAATGTTTAATGGAATAAACAAAAACAATATCATTTTCACTTCTTCCAACATAAAAATTTCTCGAAAGAATACTTTCAGGAGTTATTGGTAGATCATCTTTCCATAAATCAAACCATTCATCAGGGTATCCCCAATGTTTTTTTGATGCAATTAGGACTTTAGTCAGTTCTCCAGCTTCTTCAGGATTTGGATTATTAATAGTGATATTCATGATGGTATCAACTCCTGAGGCAATATTCTATAATGCTTTTGCAGTGAATTGCCGTAGTATTTAAAAAAGGAATTTCATAAGTATTCTTGGTTAATATTAAAGGTAACTCTGTACAGCCTAAAATAATAGAATCTATTTTATCTTCGATTATCATTCTCTCTATTATTGATAGAAGTTCTTTTTTTGTAGAATCTTTAAATATACCCAGTTCAATTTCAGAAAAAAGTTTATGATGAATTAGCATTTGTTCGGATTCTGATGGAACAATTATAGGTATACTATTTTTAATAAATGGTTTCATATAAAAATCAGATTCCATTGTTAATTTAGTTCCTAGCAATCCAGGTTTTTTTAGATCCAGTTTTTTAGCTTCACTGCATGTTGATTCTACAATGCTGATAATTGGAATAGGTGATTTATTTTTTAACTTGTCATAAACAAAGTGAGGTGTATTGGAAGCTATTGCCGCAAATTCGGCGCCAGAATTGTGAAGAGAATTAATTTTATCCAATAACCAGTCAATGAGTTGAGACCAATTTTTGGAATTAACTAAGGCCATAAGTTCATTTAAATTAGCACTGTAAATGATTATTTCAGGATAAGCTAATTCTTTATATTGATTATTAAATGCAGAAATAATCTCTTTATAGTAGTCAACAGTAGATTCAGGTCCAATCCCGCCTAGAATGCCGATTTTCTTCATCTTATTAACTCCCTTTTATTTTAGTAAATAGAAATTTACTAATGGCTGTCGTTTCATCAAAACTTTTTTCTATCCATCCGTTCTCATATTTTTTTCAAATTATTTTAATAGTATCCAATTTTTTATAACTTGTGATTTCTAATTCGTAATTATTGAATCTTTCTTGCTATATTTAACCTGTAGCCCTTTTAGAAAATTGCGCAGGATTTGATCTTTACATTCGCGGTAATGTCTATGATCCGGTTTGCGGAAAAATGCACTCAATTCGTGTTTACTCAAACGAAATCTAACCAGTGCCATAATTTCCATTATATCTTCTTCTTTCAGATTTAAAGCGATTCTTAATTTTCTGAAAATAATATTGTTCGTTAGACGTTTCTCAGGTTTTGGTTGCGGTCCATCTTTTTTCCCTCGTTTGTCTGTAATCAAACCGTTTAGAAAAATTGCCAGTATTTTGTCGTTGCATTTCTGAAATGCAGGATCATCATCTTTTTTTAACCAATCACTTATTTGAGCCCGTGTTACCTCATGATCTGCCAGTTCAAATAGCGCTATCATTTTCGAGTCGTTATAGTCGAATGTATAACGTATACGACGTAAAATATCATTATTTGTCATCATAATACTTATTCCAGTTTGAATTGCTGATTAATGTTTTAATAAACAATAATTGGCTTTTTAGTTTTTTAAATCAGTGCTGGGAATATAATTATAAAGTCTTTGTTTAAAACTGGATTTTAATTAAGGATATTCAGTAATGTCTAATAATTATAAATTATTGGTTATTAATTAATTCTTTGAGCATTTCTTGAGGCTTTATCCACCAGAGAGAATAGTCTGTCAATATTATTTTTTTGATTTGATGGTTTATGACCAGATACTTTTACAAACTCACAATTCATTTGATCTGTTATTTTGTAAAATTTCTGATAGAGCTCATGATTATTAAGAAGTTTATTTTTTTTCGAACGATAATTATTTTCTTCTAATCTGCTTCGTCTATTAGGCAAACTTATAATATTTTGGGAATCTGTATATATAATTACTTTATTTATAGGATGTCGAATGTCGTATAGCGCCCATAATAAAGTCTGTAGTTCCAGTTTGGTTGAGGAGGTATTTTCAAAGCGTTTTATTTTAACTTTTGTCATTAAAGAATCATGTGAAAGTATAGTTCCTGATACAGCAAGACAGGCACCATATCCTGTTTTTGATTGAGTATTAACGCTTCCGTCAATGAAAAGTAGTAATTTATCCATAAAAATATGTTTAGAAAAATCAAATATTTTAATAAAGTACTAAAATCTGATTAATTTCAGTATGTGAAAAGTTCTGAGATTGAGTATTCTTTGTCAATTGAGTTGTTTAATGCATCTCTGATCTTGGATTTGGTATTGGAAGTTAATCTTCGTCCTTTGCATGCCCGTGATACCATTTTGTGTGTGATTTGATCTCTCGAATTTGTCACAAGATCATGGGCTTTCAAATTATGGTCTGTCATGATTCGGGCAATTGGCTGTTCGCCAAGATTACGTTCAATATCCATTTTTTAAATTTTCTTCTTTTTTTTGTAAATTACATAAATATTTTATTTATGAACTAAGTTGTTTTTAAATTCACTTGCAAGAAGTTTATAATTATTCATTTTTATTTCAAGCTCTCCAACGGCTATAGCTGTGGCTTTAGCACCGAATTCTCCGATAAAGAAAAAATGAGTTCCGTAAACTTTTTCTGTCAAATTTTGCAGAGAATTATTTGTTACCTGATCTAATTCAGCAATATAGCCAGGGCTCAAATTATTAAAATCGGTATCTTTGGTATATAAGTAAAATATTTTCCTTGGAATGATAAAACCCCAGCTTGACTGATTAAGTATTGCTGCATTTGCGGCAAGTTGTGATGCATACATTCCATAGTTTCTTATACTAGTTGTAAAAGGGTACTCAGGGAGGTCAAGTGATTTACTTGTACTTAATGCTTCGGCGATATCTGTTGTCCATTTATTGTTTTTATAACGTAATGCAGATCCGAATAAACAGACAGGAATATTTCCTAAAAACTGTTTTTTATATATTTCTACAGGTATTATATCACTGTTATTTAATTTGCCTTGCAACTCAATAGCCTTTATAAAGCCAGGATATGTATCTTTAGTATTTATTAAATAGTTTTTGGCCATTTTGATATCTTTAATAATGCTTGGCGGATATAATTCAGGTATGGCTGGATCTGAAGATAATCCGATAAAAAAATCTACTTCTATTCCTGTTTTTTCTGCTGCAATATTAAAAGTAGGTGCGATGCCTCCTCCCATACTCCAGCCAATTAAAATTACTTTATTTGAAAGATTATTATTTTTAATATACATTTTTGTGATATCAGCTGCCTGCTTACCCCAATCTTCATGGTTAAAAGCAGGATATACATCTGAAAAAACAGGATTATCCAAAGGGTATGAAATACCTAGAAATGAATATCCCTTTTTATTCAACCAGTAACTTAGGAAATTTTTAGGATTTCCGGTGGGATATCCATACGAAATTCTAGCCAGATGAGCAAATCCTGGAATAAAAACAACTGTGGGTTTTTTGGGGCTTCCTTTAATGAATTTAACTAAAGCAGGATATCCATTTGCTGTTAATATTTTTTCACCGGGGTATAAACTACTATTTGCAATTAAAGAGAAGCTGATTGAACTGGCTAATAGTAATGTTAATAATGCTTTATTTATTTTTAGGAAGTTCATATTTAAGTCTTTAATTTATAGATCGTATTTTTCATAAAAACTAGACATCGCTTCTTCTGACAATGTCAATGCGCTTGATTTACAGCAACCAACTCTAGAGCAGAAAGTCTGAGCAAAATTTTTATCAAAACATTTATCTAAATACATGATGTATATTGGTGCATCGCATGGACAGTTATGTAATATATCAAGTTCTGTTCTGCATATTGGACATGACGCTTTTATTATCTCCCCGTTATTAAACGGTTTGCCTATCAGTATTATGCTATCATTTATGCCGATTACAGGACTAAGTACTATGTAGGTTTCATTAATTGCATTTTTATCACTTAATAATAAATGAATACCTTTTTCTCCTTCAATTTTAATATTACTTATAAGACTGTGACCTTTTGGACAATATGCTCTTTTTATTATATGTTCTTTTGTTATGTTATCAATTTTAACAGATGGAATGCTTCCGGCAGCATCTTCAGGTATATTTAATTTCCCTCCAGAATCAAACATATCTCCCATACAAGCCTCCTTTTTTAAATAATTTAATATCAACTATATCTTTTTAGTATATAATTAAATATGTTGGACTGGAAACTTGCAATAGATTTACTGGGAAAGATATTAATTTAAAAGGTGCCAGGTAAATTTCAGATAAAAATATAATTATTCTAGGTTTAATATGGATTGGATAAAATTGTTAAATTGTAATAGGTATGGAGATGTATTTTCCGGTGGAATAAAAAGCCAGGACAGAACTGCTTATCAGAGAGATTTTGATAGAATAATTTTTTCAAATGCATTTAGAAGGCTTCAGAGTAAAACTCAGGTATTTCCATTGCCTCAGACTGATTTTCTTCATACCAGATTGACGCATAGCCTAGAGGCTTCATGTGTAGGAAGATCTCTCGGCAGTTTGGTCGGTCAAACTATTATAAAACGATATAAAGAGCTCGATGTTGCTGGAATCACTTTTGATCTTTTTGCTTCTGTTGTAGCTAATGCATGTTTGGCACATGATATTGGTAATCCTCCCTTCGGGCATTCTGGAGAATCTGCTATCTCCGAGTATTTTAGGAGCAATAGAAATAATAAAATCTTGAAAGATTTAAATAATGACCAGATAAGTGAATTGGAAAATTTTGAAGGCAATGCATTAGGGTTCAGAATCCTGACAAAAACATTTCCCAGGCAGTCGTCCATTAAAGGAGGACTTAGACTTACTTATGCCACTTTAGGTGCTTTTATGAAATATCCTAAAGGTGCTTTACCACTATTTAAAGATACAGAATGTGTCAGCAATAAAAAATATGGATATTTTTCTTCCGAAAAAAGAAACATAGAAGCAATAGCAGAAATTTTAGATCTCAAAAAGAAAACTGATGTTAATGGAGCATGGTATAGACATCCTTTAACATTTCTTGTTGAAGCTGCAGATGATATTTGTTATATGGTTATGGATTTAGAGGACGGAGTAAAATTGAATCTGCTGCAATTCAAACAGGTCGAAGAATTTCTAAAAGCAATATTGAGTGATTTTAACTCGGTAAAATATGCTAAAATTATTGATGAAAGAGAAAAATTGAGTTATTTACGTTCAAAAGTAATTTCTGAACTTATTTCACAGGTCGCTGAATTTTTTCTGGATAATGAAAAATCAATAATGAATTGCAGATATGATAATTATATAATGTCCGAAATCAGATCAAGTTCTGTACTTAAAGAAATACATAAGGTTTCTATTGAAAAAATATATGAATACAGGAAAGTAATTGAAATTGATGCTGCTGGATTTGAAATACTTTATGGATTACTGGATACTTTTTTGAATGCAGCTTTAGGAGAACGAACTTATAAAAATCTCAATAATATAAAATTAATACCAAATCAGTTTTTAACTGATGATGTTATATCCGCCGACGGTAGATATGAAATTATTTTGAATGTTGCACAATTCATATCAGGTATGACAGATACTTTTGCCTTAAATACTTACAAAATACTTAAAGGTATAACAATTCCTGTGTATTAATGTAAATTTTCTCTTTACTCTTGTTGAATTTGTGTTATTTTATTTTTACATTTTTCAAAAATGAATACTAATTGCAGATATGCTTTGTGCATAATAACACTTTATGTCAAAAATCAAAATCATTGCAGTTGATGATGAAACTTTAAACCTAAGTATTGTCAAATTGCTTTTGCAGCAGGAAAATTTAGATGTTGCCACTACCGATTCTAGTGAAAAATGTCTTCACATAATGGCTAACGAGCAATTCGATATTGTATTGCTTGATATAATGATGCCTGTTATAAACGGTTTAGATCTCTGTAAAAAGATCAAAAAGATATTTCCAGATGTCATTATTATTTTTCTTACTGGCTGCACAGATGATGAAGCTATTGAAAACTCTTTTAATGCAGGCGGGTTTGATTATATCAAGAAACCTATTAATAAAACCGAACTAATAGCGCGGATACATAATGCTATACGGATAAAAAAAGCATAGAAAAAACTTAACAAAATATTAGAAGAATTGAAAGTTAAAAATAAAGTATTGCAAAAACTTGCAACGATTGATGGATTGACTGAACTTGTAAATCAAGTACATATCAAAAAATTGTTAGAATTGAGATTTGAAGAAGCAAAACGATATTTACATCCGTTAAGTGTCTTGATGCTTGATTTAGACTATTTTAAAATGGTAAATGACACTTTCGGGCACCAAACTGGAGATAATGTTCTTAAATTAATTGCTGAAAAATTAAAGAGCTGTGTCAGGAAAATTGACATTTGCGGAAGGTATGGTGGAGAAGAATTTTTAATTATATTACCAAATACTGGATTGCAGAGTGCAGTAAAGGTTGCTGAAAATATACGAAAAGTCATTGAGTCTACTAAATTTCCGGAGCATAATATACATCTGACGGTGAGTATCGGTGCTGCAAGTGTCGATGATGAAATGATTACTGCTGGCAAACTGATAAAAATAGCTGATTTGCTGCTCTATAAAGCCAAACATAATGGCAGAAATAAAGTAGAATTCTAGCTGTTTAAAAAACCGTTATTTCCTGATGAATTGGAATCCAGTTGTTTGTAATGTACATTCTTTTCGATTGTAAAAGCTGAAGGTCTTACAATCCTTTTTATGAAAGGTATTAATCCTTTTCTTGCTTTTTCCTGTTCTTCTTGTGCCTCACGGAGCGTTACTTCCCAAGTAGGTGCAAATCCTGGAGCTCTCTCATGCATGAGGTGAATGGCTCTGTCGTAAACCTGTAATAACAGCATTTCTTCTTTTTTGGGAGTTTGTTTTAGTGTTTGAACCATTCCTCGTAAATTTTCTATTTCAGATTTTAGCGTCTGTAAATTCTTCTTTTGAGATTCTTTTGAGTCGGCTTCTATTTCCAACTGTGTTTGAAGATGTTGTTTAATTTTATTTTTTTCTGTATTCAGGTTCTTGAGTTGTCTATTATAATTCTTTTTAATAGATCCCATTGACAGAAGGCATTTAATTAAAGTAAATAACCAGATTAACAGTCCCAGAATTAATCCCCATACAAAATGGTTTGACAGTATAGAATGTAAATCAAAATTCATTTTCTCACCTTAATTTTTGTTGATTAGTATTCCAAGACATCGTTTATCATATTCTAACATATGTTTTATTGTATTCAATATTCAATATTCCTAATAACACGAAAACTACGTTTGTATTCCAAAAAACAAAATAGATGTGTTTGTCAATGAAAATCAAACATATTGCTTTATGCAATATTAAAGTTAATATTTGTTTTATTTTTGGTTTTAAAAATATATTCTGTTAAATAATATTGAAACATACTGAATAGAAAATCAGGACAAACTCTATTGGGTATGCGTATTTTAAGGTTAAAAACTTAAAGAATATTTTGCTTATAAATATTGGTATTTAATTATACAGGAACTATATTTTTAAATTACTTTGAACACGAAAAGGGAAGGACTATTATGAAAATTTTATTAGCTGACAAATTTCAGGAAAATTATCTTGGAGAATTAAAAAAACTTGGTCATGAAATTACTCTGAACCCCGACCTGAAAGCAGAAGATTTACCTGATGTAATTAATGGTTATGAAGCCTTAATTGTCAGGAGTACAAAGGTTTCTGCTCAGACAATTGATGCATCTAGCGATCTCAGTTTGATCATTAGAGCCGGTGCCGGCGTTAATACTATTGATGTTGATGCAGCTGCAAAAAAAGGTATTTTTGTATGTAATACACCTGGTAAAAATTCTATCGCTGTTGCTGAATTGGCATTTGGCTTAATGCTATCTATTGATAGAAAAATTCCTGATTGTGTTATCGAATTGAAAAATTCTCAATGGAATAAGAAAAAATATTCAAAAGCAGATGGAATATTAGGAAAAACAGTCGGTATTATTGGCCTGGGTGACATTGGTCAGGCTTTTGCTGTTAGAGCTAATGCTTTTGGAATGAAGATTTTAGCCTATGATCCAATAGCAGAACTGAATATGCCTCCAAAAGTAGCTGATATGGTCGAAAATAGAATTGTAAAATTCTGCAGTAAAATTGAAGATCTTGTAAAAGGTTCTGATGTTATCACTATCCATGTTCCTTCCAACCCTCATACTAAGGGGATGGTTAACAGAGAATTCTTAAAAAATATAAAAGAAGATGCTATTCTGATTAATACCTCACGTGGAAATATTGTAGACGATGAAGCATTGCTTGAAGCAATAAAAGAGAAAAATATTAGACTTGGTTTAGATGTTTATAATAATGAATGCCCTACTGCTACAGGTGCATTTGAAACAGAATTATCTAAAAATCCTAATGTTTATGGAACACATCATATTGGTGCATCCACCGAGCAGGCACAAAATGCCATAGCAGCTGAAGTGGTTAAAATACTAGATAATTTTGAGCAGGGTATTATATTGCATCCTGTAGATATAGAAATGAAACCTGCAACGAAATTTACACTTATTGTTAGAATTTTTGACAGAGTTGGTGTAATTGCATCTATATGTCTGCTTCTAAAAGAACAGGGAGTTAATATTCAACAGATGGAAGGTAGAGTTTTTGCCGGCGAAAATGCACAGCAGATGATTTTTCATCTAAGTAAATGCATTGATGAAGAAACAATTACTAAATTATCAAATCTTGAAAATGTTATTCAGGTTTCTGTTAAAGGTTGTTTAATTGATTAGTGATTTATATATTTTTAGTTTATTAAAATGAAAAGTGAGGTAAGAAATGTCTAAAAGAGTTTATAATTTTGGAGCAGGCCCATGTACTCTTCCATTAAGTGCTTTAGAAGAAGCCCAGGCTGAATTTACAAATTATATGGATAGTGGTATGTCTGTTGTAGAGCTTAGTCATCGTGGCAAAGAATATGATCAGACACATGTTGAATGTATGAAGCTTGCAATGGAAGTTTTTGGCGTTCCTGATGACTTTGAAGTACTTTTTATTCAAGGTGGAGCTACATTACAGTTTTCTATGATTCCTATGAACCTTTTAAAAGAAGGTCAAAAAGGAGCTTATATTGCATGTGGTGCATGGTCTGGCAAAGCATTAAAGGATGCTGCTTATTACGGTGATGTTTATGCTGCTTGGGACGGTAAAGAAGGTAATTATACTCGCATGCCCAAGAATGATGAAATAAAAATTGAACCGGATACAAGATATCTTCACATTACTACTAATGAAACAATTGGTGGTATTAGAACTATTGAATGGCCTGAAGTTGATGTTCCTCTGGTTGCTGATATGTCCTCAGACTTTATGACTAGATCAATTCCATGGGATAAATTTGATCTTGTTTATGGTGGCGTTCAGAAAAATCTAGGCCCTGCAGGTATGGCTGTTGTTTTCATTAGAAAGAGTATTCTTGAAAATACTAATAAAGAGATTGGTGCATATTTAAGGTATGACATTCATGCAAAAAAAGATTCTCTATATAATACTCCTCCTGTTTTTCCTATTTATATGATGGGTAAAGTGTTAAAGTGGATGAAGAGTCTTGGTGGATTAGCTGGAATTGAAAAAAGAGCCGATGATAAAGCAGCAGTTGTTTACGGTGCTATTGATGAAAGTAACGGTTACTATAACTGTCCTGTTGTCAAAGAATATAGATCTGTTATGAATATAGTATTCAGGTTACCTACACCTGAATTGGAAGCTAAATTTATTGCTGAAGCTACTAAAGCTGGTTTAATTGGTCTTAAAGGCCATAGGGATGTTGGCGGATGCAGAGCTAGTTGCTATAATGCAATGCCTATCGAAGGTGTTGTTGCCTTGAAGAAATTTATGGAAGATTTTAAAGCAAATAATCCTGCATAAATACAAACATAGTTTTTTATAAAGGCGGATAGATATTTATTCCGCCTTTATATATTTAATATCAATAAATAATTTTTTACAAAAGAGGGATAAAATGGCTAATATCAAACCATTTAAAGGGTACAGTCCTGCTCCGCAGTATGCAGAAAAAGTTGCATCACCTCCATATGATGTTTTATCTTCTGAAGAAGCAAGAAAAATGGGAGAAGGAAATCCAAAAACATTTCTTAGAGTGGTTAAATCAGAAATTGATTTTCCAAAAGGTACAGATTTGCACAGTGATATAATCTATAAAAAAGGCGCCGATAACCTTCAAAGCCTGATCGATAATAAAATTTTATTAAAAAGTGAAACACCCAGCCTTTATTTATATAGACAGAAAATGGGTGATATAGTCCAAACAGGTTTAGTTGCAGGTGCATCTGTAGAAGAGTATGATGCAGATTTAATTAAAAAACATGAACTGACAAGAAAAGAAAAAGAAGACGACAGAGCAAAACATGTCGATATTCTTAATGCTAACACAGGACCTGTGTTCCTGACATACCATCATAAAAATTCTATTGATGCTTTAGTCAGAGAAATAACTTCAGCAGCATCTGATATTGATTTTATCGCTGCTGATGGAATCGGTCATACTCTCTGGATTATAAAAGATCAGAAATATATTGATCAGCTGGTCGAAATGTTCAAAGAAGTTCCTGCATTATACGTTGCTGACGGGCATCATAGATCTGCAGCAGCATCACGCGTCCATGCTCTTCGTAAAAACCAGAATCCAAATCATACAGGTAATGAACCTTATAACCATTTTCTTTCAGTTATATTTCCAGATAATCAGCTTTATGTAATGGATTATAATAGAGTTGTAAAAGACCTCAATGGACTAACTGCAAAAGAGCTGCTCCAGGGAATTGAAGAAAAATTCGATGTATCTGTTCTTAACGTTAATGACCCTCAGGATGCTAAACCTGATAATAGAGGTGATTTCGGTATGTACTTAGAAGGAGTATGGTATAAATTATCTACTAAAAAATCTACGATTCCTGAAAATGACCCGGTTAAATCACTTGATGTAGCTATCCTGCAGAATAATGTTTTAGCTCCATTGCTTGGTATTGGTGATCCCCGTACGGATAACCGTATTGATTTTATTGGCGGAATCCGAGGTCTTAAAGAGCTTGAGAAAAGATGCAGTGAAGATTGCAAAGTTGCATTTGCTCTATTTCCTACAGGTATGGATCAGTTAATGGCCATAGCTGATGCCGGTGAAATTATGCCTCCTAAATCAACTTGGTTTGAACCAAAACTACGTTCCGGAATGGTTGTAAAAGTCCTTGAAGACTAGTTAGTTTTTATAAAAAATAGTATTTTGAGAAACTCCGTATTTATATTTATTAAATACGGAGTTTTTTTATATTTTAATTTATTCATAAAAAATTGATATATTAGTACGTATACCTTAAAATGTTTTTTATAGTTATAAATTGTTTTTTTGCCTATAATACCAAATTTTAAGAGGAGAGTGCTGATGAAAAAATCTTTATCTTTAATCGGAGTAGTATTGGGATTATTATTTTTGATTTCGAGTTGTTCCAGTGTACCTAAAAATGCTAATCTTACTGGAAAGTGGCTATATGACTATGGTGAAAACTTAGATCAAAAGGGTAGTATGAGTTTAAATCAGGATGGATATGAAGTTACTGGAACCTCTAATAATGTTGATGGTCAGTATACAATAACAGGAAAAGTTGTTGGTTCCAAATTTAATTACGAAGGGCAAAGTGATAAAAATACTTTTACTGCTTCATGTGATCTAACTTCTGAAAATGCATTTGAAGGTTCTTACACATCTACATCAGGAACTGCAGGTGATATTGAAGCGAGGAGAGTCAAATAGTATAATTTTAAATCAGAGAAAAATTTTTAATAAAAAAGACTTTGGTTATTTTATAACTGAAGTCTTTTGACTTTATCGACAAATTATTGACTAGAGGTTTAAAATGCTGAAGATTGGTGATAAAGCTGTTCAATTTGAACTTAAAAATCAACGCAATGAAACTGTAAATTTGAAGAACTACTGCGGTAAATGGGTGGTCCTCTATTTCTATCCAAGGGATAATACTCCTGGATGTACAAAAGAAGCATGTGACTTTACAGATTCAATCAATGATTTTGCAGATTTAAGTGCTGAAATAATAGGTATAAGCCCTGACAGCCCGGAGTCGCATGTTAAATTTATAAATAAATATGATCTTAAAGTTCAGCTATTATGTGACATTACTAAAGAAGTTATGAAAGATTACGGTGCCTGGGGTGAAAAAAATATGTACGGTAAAATTACAGAATGTGTAATCAGGTCCACTTTTATTATAGACCCTGAAGGAAAAGTCGCTGCATCGTGGAGCAAAGTGAAAGTTCGTGTAAAGCGTAAATCAGGCGAGGTAAGACACTCAGATATTGTAAGAGAAAAGCTTCTGGAGCTTCAAAAGTAGATTTATAAAAAAAATCATATAAAAAGCGGTAGCAACATTTCCGCTTTTTATTAGCTGAATAATAACCAGACTTTCAAACCTTTTAACTTTATGAAATTAAAAAGCTGTAAATTTATTGACTGTAGGGTTGAAAAAATTTCATTAATTGTGGAATAAGCTGTTTTTTCCTACTCAGAATGTTTGGCAGATCATAAAGATTTTCTTTCAGTTCTTCATATTTCATAATTTCCAGCAGAGGTCTTCTGGCTACTGCCAGCATCCATGATGTACCTTTTGGCAAGTTTGTAACAATAAGGCCGAACAGATCCAATTTTTCACTTCCCTGTATTTTAACTGCAGCATTACGAAGTTCATCAAACTTATCCTCAAAATTACTGAAGTTGGCTTCCTCTACCTGTGCAATTGAAAAAGTTATTTTTCCAAGTGTGTAGTTCTTTTTGTCAATAGTAAGGACTTTTTCCGGTGGATTATTGGCTATTACTGATCCAACATTAAATATTTCTGAAGCTAATTCTTCAGCAGAGACTTTACAAATTTCCTCAAGCCATTTTATTGCTGAACTATCTCGCTCCGTTGTAGTGGGTGATTTAAGAAACAGAGTATCATCTATAATTGCTCCCATTAAGATTCCGGCAATTTCAGATTTAGGTTTTATTCCTGCATACCTGAATTTTTCAGTAACCAGAGTGCACGTACTGCCTACAACATCATTATGCACAGTTATAGGCAGAGTAGTTATCGGGTAATCAAGATGATGGTGATCAAGGATTTCAATGATTGGAACTTCATCAGCACCTTCTACAGCCTGTTTCATATTATTATGATCAACTAAAATAAGCTTTGTATTGTTGATGTCATCCATATTGTTTTTTGAAACTGTACCTTTGAATTTACCTTTACTGTTCAGTACTGGAAAAATATCTTCATTTGAAGTCATTATTGAATGTTTGACATCTGTTATTTTATCTTTATGATTGTATGTGACACAGTTCTTTTGCACCATATACTCTACTGGCATACTAAATTTCAGTTGTCTTACTGCAGTGACTGAGTCAAGGCCAGTCTGCAGGATTGATGTTTTTTTCTCTTTTGCTAGATTTAATAAACCTTCATTAATATGTGCATTGCCTGTAATAATTAGAAGTCTTACTCCAAGTTCAACTGCCATAAAATGAATATCATCTCTATCGCCTACGACTACAGCAATATCATCTGGACTGTGTTCTAAAATATGATTTCTAAAACTTCCAAGGCTTAGAGCAGCTACATACACATTAAGATCTTCCAGTTCATTTTCATTATGAAGCGATAAGGTTTTTGCGTTAATGGTTTTAGCTGCAAGGTTTATTGTAGTTTTTACTTTTCTCCTTAAAATTACAGAACCGATGTTTTCAGAATCTATGCTGGATACAAGCAATCTGCTGGATAAATCAAAAAGGCTTATCATCCCTGTAAAATTATATTTATCATCAATTACCGGAAGCCTTGATTTCTGATTTTCATAAAACATATCCATTGCTTCAAGTAATACCTGTCCCTGTTTAAGTGTATACTGCTCATTTCCCATTACATCTTTTAGCATCGGAGTAACATCTGTAATTAAATCAGGGAGTTTAACATTGAATTTTTTAAATAAATAATCTGTTCTGGCATTCGGAAACCCTGTACAGCCTGCAACTACATTCTCTATGCCTATGAGCTTCTTGAATTCAGTATAGGCCACTGCCGATACCATACTGTCAGTATCCGGGTTTTTGTGGCCTATAATTATTATTGAAGAAGGTTTATTATCCGGTTTTTTCATGATGAAATCCTTCTAGATATATAAATTTATAAGTTTACTGAAAGAATATATTATATTTAACTAAAAATATGTTCTCTGTTTGTATATATCAAGCTTTTTAGTGATAAATATAAAAGCAGCTAAAATCAGATTTATTATTTTTATTCAATATTTAAGTCCTGTATTGAATCATCAACTCCAAGATATTAGATTAAAATATCAGAAAATTATGATTCATAACTACTAAAAACAACAGGTAATACAATGAATGACCTACTTTCAATGAACCCTAATAAACTTGTAAGTTTTCTAAATAAACTTCCTGAAGATTTTACCAAAAAAGATATTATAGAATTTATAGTTAAAAATGATATTAAGATGCTGAACTTCCGTTATGTAGGAGGAGACGGTAAACTTAAGCTCCTGAATTTTATAATAAATGATTTAGAGCATCTTGATAAGATTCTGACAATCGGCGAACGTGTTGACGGTTCCAGTCTGTTTTCTTATATAGAAGCAAGCTCAAGTGACCTGTATGTTGTACCAAGATATAAGACAGCTTTCGTTAATCCATTTTCCGAAGTTCCTGCAGTTGATATTTTATGTTCATATTATGACAGCCATGGCAATCCTCTTGCCAGCGCACCAGAATACATAGTTAAAAAAGCTCATGATG
>DASCNA010000010.1:0-5763 GCA_036011305.1 Victivallales bacterium | reverse complement strand
ATATTGATCAGGTTTTATTTTAATTTTATACTATAATTATAATAAAAAAATAATAAAATCTTATTTAAGATTAAGTTATGGTTAAAGAAATAATATTTTTTTTATACGGATTAATAGGTTTTTTTGTTTGTTTTAATTTTCTTATTAATTACAAAGGTGCTTTACATGAACTAATAGCAGTTATTTTTTTTATTATTGGTGCAGCTTTTTTTTGCAGTATGGCATTATTTAGAATTATTACTTCAAGGAAAACGCAGAAAGCTGAAACAAAACTTGAAGAACATGAAATACAGGACATCAGACAGATACAAATACTAGACTGTGTTAATGAAATACAGAAAACACAGAATAATATTTTAGATGAATTAATAAACACGAACAAACGTTTCGATAAGATCTTGAAAAATAAATAATCAATAGGAATTCCAACATGGCTAAACTTTATTCAGGTAATTTAAATTTAGAAATTAATTTTACAGGATTTACTGCTGGTGAGATTGATTACGAGATTAGTTTTTTTTGGAAAGAAAAACCAATAGTAGATGATTCAATTCTTAAACGGGAAGGCAGTTACTGGGCAAAAAGAAAGAAAGGCAGTTTTCTGGCAAGTGAAAGTGACCATGATACTCTGATTTATATTTTTGAAAAAGTAATGACTGAAAATAAGTCATATACCTGGGAACCGTCTGAACCTGATGTAATTATTGCCATATATCCTGAAAAGGAATTTGCTGATCTAAACATATTTCCTCAAAATATAAATATTGCAGAATTCCACAAGCAATGTGACAGTGAAAGAATTTTAGAGAAAAAAGAAAAAGGCGATTTACCTGACGATACATTTGCTTTAATTATTTTTGTGGACGCATATAATTTCAAAAGTTCACAAGCTTATTACGGTTCAGGAATATCTTTGCATATGGTAGTAAACAGAAGTGATTATGAATGTTTTCTTTCAACTCTCAAAGAAGAATATGCTTCTTTGAAAAAAAAACATGGATTGGAATAATATAAAAAATTATTAGATATATATAGTAAAATAAAAGATTGATTATAGCTATAAATGTTCAAAGTATCGGAATTGTAAATTAATAATACATATAATATGAAATTATTTTATTAAATGAGATATACATATAACGAAAAGATTTGGATAATTATTCTCTCAATTATATCAATATTAGGCTTTTTCTCTTTTTCGCTAATGGATATTTTTGGTTACGTAGGTCGTGATGATAATTTTGATTTTTCTCATTATAATTTGATAAGGCCCTATATGACTGTTAGATGGATTGTATGGTTTATCATGTTATGTTTGCTGTTCTTTGCCATTAAATGTTTATATGTTGCTATAAAAAGAAAACTAAACAAAAAGAAAAATATAGCAACAGTTATTATAACTGTTATTTTTTTACTAATATATTATGTACCATTGAGTGAGTATATCCTCAGAGATTTATGGACTTTATTAAACTTTATGGGTGTTTGTTTTATGTTTAGTATTATTATTAATACTTTTACAGAACCATCTGCAGACTAATATATTGTTTGTTAAGCTTCTATTTTTTTTAAAACTCCGAATTTAATTCTTTCTCCATTTATTATTTTATGAACTATTGAATGCTGAATTTTCAGTGATCTTCCTGTGTCTAGGTTTATTCTATATGTTATATTTGAATTCTTGTTGCTGTTAATTGCTGTATGAACAAGTTTTCTATCTTCTTTGCAGACTAATTTTACCCAAAAAGCAGGATTTTTATAAAACTTGCTTACAGAAACATTATATATTTTTTCAATAGCTTTATTTATGTAGATATAATGTACATAAGGTTCCATTTTAGCTATCCATATAACATCATCAAGTTCGTTTAAAATTGATTCCATGTAATAAAACTTTTTCTTAACAGTTTCATCAGCAGTTACATCTTTGATTGATCCTATAATTTCAAAAACTTTACCATTCGAGTCAAAAAACGGTCTAATTGTAACTGTTCCAATTCTAGGTGTACCTATCGCTGCAGGAATTGTAATTATCATATTATTAACTTCAGTTTTTTCCTGAAATACTTTCTTTTCCCAGAAAGATAAATCACTCCATCTGTTATTATTTTTCCATATATCATTATTCCTCTGATTTAGTACTAAACTTAAATTTGAGATACTAAAATAGTTCAAGAAATAGTGATTGACATAAGTAAACTTCTGAGAAATATCTTTTGTATAAACCAGTGTATTTACAGAATTGATAAGATTAGAATACTTTTCTCTATTTCTTCTTTCTTCTTTTAACTTCCATTTCAACATTTCATTTTCTTTTTGTAAGTTAATAAAAAGTCTTTGTTTTTCTGTTTCACTTTTTGATGAAATATCAATAATACTCTTATCAAGATTATTTAAGTCAGTATAAAAATAAGGCTTGCTGTTTTGCTGATTGCTTTCTATGTCTGCTATTTCCTTTAAGGGTACTTTTAAAATATCAGCTAATAAATAAATATCAGAAAGTGTCGGGATAGTAGTACCGGTTTCCCATCGCTGAATAGTTTTTTTATTTTTATCCAGCATTGCTGCTATATCTGATTGGGTAAGTTTTTTAAGTTTTCTAAAGTTTTTAAATTTTAAATTATAAAACATTTCATAATACTCCAATTGTCAAACTAATGCATAAAAAGACACTAAGACTATATATTTGCTTAACATTTAAAAAAAAGACAGCAAGTCTCATTATAGCTCTTTATTAGACATGATTCAAGTTTTAACTTGGTACATACGTAATGTTTATTATTTGTAGAATAAAATACAATAACTAAAAAAGGTATACTAAGATGGATACAAAAAATATTAATAGGAATGAGTCAGAAAAAATATATAATTTTAAAGGTAAAACAGTTTTGATTAATGGAGGAACTTCAGGTATTGGCAAGGAATCTGTATATGCTTTTGCAAACAACGGAGCCAATGTAATATTTACTGGACGTAGAGAGATTCAGGGATGGGAAATTGCAGATGAAATAAAAAAAACAGGAGGTAAAGCTACTTTTATGCGAATGGACATTACAGATGAAGAAAATGTAAAGTCTGTAATCAATACAATTGTAAATAAATATGGTAAAATAGATTATGCTTTTAATAATGCTGGTATTGAAGCTTTAGGTAAAATTGTCGAAACGGATTCAGCTACCTTTGATAAAGTTATGACAACTAATGCTAAAGGTGTTTTTCTGGCCATGAAATATGAAATTGAAGCTATGAAGAAAACCGGTGGCGGTTCAATAGTTAATACAGCTTCTGCAGCAGGAGTAAAACCTTTTAAACTTCATACAGTTTATTGTGCTTCTAAACATGCAGTTATTGGAATGAGTAAAGTCTGTGCTTTTGAATATGCTCAAGAAAATATAAGAATAAATACAGTAGCACCTGGTTTTATTGAATCAGATATGAGCAATGATGTAATTCCTAAAATGGGAATAACAAAGGATGAAGTAAAGAATCAACAGCCAATAAAAAGAATTGGTCAACCCATTGAAGTTGTTAATGTAGTTTTGTGGTTATGTTCAGATCAGGCATCATTTGTAGTTGGTGAAAACATTATGATAGACGGAGGTTTAACTCTCTGATAAGTTGTTTTTTAGGAGGAGGAAGATAGCTATAAAGTTCAATTTCTTTTATATTTCAAGTAAAGTAATGAAACAATTTTTAAAAGGTAAAGAGATATAAAAAAATGTATATTCGTCATATAGTTACAGGAAATAATACTCATGGTAAATCTTATTTTCTTCATGATAATATAACCCCAGGCAGAATTGATATGGGAACAAATATAGATAATGAAATTTGGGTTGACGACCCTAATATTCCAAATTCAGCAGATCAAGATTCTGCTGGAAGAAAAATATTTAATTTAGCACCTTCTAAAGACTGTTCATATTATACTGATCAGCAGTTCAAATTATTAGTAATTTTATTTAATATATTATAAATTAAAGCAAGCATAATGAACAGAATTGAAAAATATTTAAAATCAAATAAACCTTTAAAATGGTTATTTTATGGAGACAGTATCACACATGGCTCAATATATACTTTTGGACATCGTGATTATACTGAACTTTTTGGAGAACGTATTCGTACACATTTAGAGTTTAATCGCACTATGGATATTGTAATTAATACGGCAATAGGTGGAAATACTACACGTGATCTTTTATCTGGGTTTAGCTGGCGTGTTGAACAGTTCAACCCAGATGTTGTTTTCCTTATGATAGGAATGAATGACTGTAGTGATACTAATGATATTGAGCTTGAAGAATTCGAAAATAATATACTGAAACTCTGTATGAAAATTGATAAACTTAATGCATTGCCTATTCTACAAACAACATGCCCTATTCTTTCTGGACAAGCTCCGGATAGATATCCTTATTTTTATTCATATATGGATGCCATACGTAAGGTTGCATTTGAGCAAAAACTACAACTTATAGATCACACTAAATATTGGGATGAGCATCCTGAAAGTCATATTCATTGGATGAGTAATGAATTTCATCCTAATCATTATGGACATAGAGCATTGGCAAAAAATATATATTATTTCCTAAATATATACGATATATCGAGTCACTCATGTAGGCTCTACATACCATGATATAATTTGCCTATAGCTATCTAATGATCCACTTTATAAATTTTTATATTTCGCGTTCGAGTTTTTCAAACTGTCTTTCAAATTCTTTATTCATCTCTTTCTTTTTGTTTAATGGAAAGAGACTGGCATTTAATCCGTTAAGCACTAATTTTTTGATAGTATCAATATCAAAATCAAAAGCCTCTGCTATCTTAATGTATTCATTAGTTAAAGTGGTATTAAACATTGGAGGATCATCTGAGTTTAATGTCACAAAAAGACCTTCATTTATCAGCTTTACAAGAGGATGTTCTTCGATGGAATTTACTACATTCAGACATACATTGCTGCTAGGACATACATCAAGAGGTATTTGTTTTTCTCTAAGAAAATCGACCAACTCCGGGTCTTCCAGACAGCGGACTCCATGACCAATTCTAATAGCTTTCAGTGCATTAATAGCTCCCCAGATACTTTCTGGTCCATCTGACTCCCCTGCATGTGGCAAACTAGGAAGTCCTGCATTATAGGCTATATTAAATGCTTCTTCAAAAAGTTCAGGAGGATTACCAAGTTCAGGACCTCCGAGACCAAATCCTACTACTCCTTTATTCATATTTTTTACAGCCCATTTAGCAATTTGAATGCTATGTTTTACCGGTCGTACCTGACGTGAGAGATCGACTACCAACCCAATGGTTACTCCATATTTCCGATAGGCTTCATTTCGTGCTTTGGTTATGGCTTCTAACTGATCATTAAGTTTTATATTCTCTACATGACTGTAAGGAGTAAAGATAACTTCACTGTATAAAATATTCTGCCTTGCGCGGTCTTTTAAAAACTCAGCAGTAACAAGTTCCATATCTTCAGATGTTTTAATACAATTGCATATAAGCATATAAATATCACAGAAATGAGCTAAATCTTTAAACTGATACCATTTTCTTAAGTCTTCTATATTGCCTGCAGGTAAAGAAACATCATTCCTTTCAGCAAGAATAAGCAATGTTTCAGGCTTAATAGAGCCTTCAAGATGAACATGCAGTTCTACTTTAGGCATTATGGTTATAAATTTAATCATTGAAGATGTCATCATAATAATTTTCCCTAACAATAATTATTAACAAAAAGAGCAT
>DASCNA010000009.1:0-7640 GCA_036011305.1 Victivallales bacterium | reverse complement strand
AAATGGAGTTTCTTCAGCACCGGTATCTGTTGGTATCATAGAAGGAAGTAATTAAACATAAATTTATTTATAATAAATCTTTAATTACATTTAGTATATTTAAAAAAGCTGAAGAAATTTTTCTTCAGCTTTTTTATTAATATCTAACAATTTTAAAAATCTATATACTCAAAAAGTATTCGTGAATTCTTGTATCATCTGTCAATTCCGGATGAAATGACAATCCTATAATATTATTCTGTCTCACCATCACTGGCGAGTTATTATGATAAATCAAAACTTCAGCTGAATCATTAACTTCCAGAATCTTAGGCGCTCTTATGAAAACCCCTTTAAAATCATCCTCTTTTTCATTTACAAATTTTATATCAAGATCATCAACAAAAGAATCTATCTGCCTTCCATAAGCATTCCTGGAGACTGTAATATCCAGCAATCCAAAGGGTTTTACTCTGCTGTCATCTACATTATTAGCAAGCATTATTAATCCTGCACATGTTCCCATAACAGGTTTTCCTTCAGCAAACTTTCTTATTGGTTCATATAAATCGTAAGCTTTTATCAGTTTAGTAAGGGTAGTTGATTCACCGCCCGGAATAACTAAGCCATCACATTTATTCAAATCATAGACAGTTTTAACCTGAACTGTATCTACACCGCTGTTTACCAGCATCTTCTGATGCTTTGCAAAATCCCCCTGCAAAGCCAAAACACCTATTAATCGTTTCATATTATTACCTTTTAACTGATTTGATTTCTTCTTACCATCAACTCGTCATTGGTTTCAAAACCAAATTTACCGTAAAGTCCTGCTGCATTATTTGTAATGAGAATATTTCCCTTGGTCTTGCCGGCTGGGCATTCAAGTACAAAATTCATTAAATCTATACTCAATCCCCTTCCCCTGTATTCAGGTTCAATATACACATCACATACATATGAGAAAGTTGAATAGTCTGTAACCAGTCTCGTAAAACCAATCTGCTTATCTTGATGAAACACTGAAATAATCGCTGAATTCATCAAAGATTTATCTATAACATCGTCGCTTCTTCTAGATGCCCAATAAGTATTTTTCAATGATTTAGAATAATAATTTTTATCAAGTTTTGATTTATCATCAGTTATATAATAACCGTTTTTTTCTATATACATTTTCAGCACCTCAAATATTATTATATGTGATACAGTTCAACTTATATAATCATTTTTTAGGTTTCAATTTAATAAATCCCTTTCTTTGAAATTTATCAAAGCCAAGACCTTCATACAACTTATGGGCCACTTCAAGATTAGTTCCTGAAAGCAACATTACTTCCGTACATCCATGGTACCAGGCAAAATTTAGAGAGAACTCAAGAATTTTTTGCCCCAGTCCTCTTCGCCTATAGTCTGAATGCGTAACCATATGCTCAAGTACTCCATAGCCACTACCACCTCGCAATATCGATGGTGTAATCGAAAGTATGCATGCTGACACTATTTTATTGTCAACTTCCATTACAAAGTAATTTACTCCTGGATTAGCTTCTATATCTGAGTATATCTGTTTATACTGTGAATCAGTAATCGGAATCAGGTTCTCAGAATTGTCTGTATAATGAGAGTAAAGTTCAAACAGTTCAGGCATTTCTTCTTTTTTAATTTTTCTTATATTCATTCTTTTCTTCTTCTTATAACTATCTTCTACCAACCTCTATGCTGTATTTGTTCGTTTTCAGGAATTTCACTCATTTCAAGCCCTTTCATTGCTTCTCCTAATCCTTTTGAAACTTCCAACAATACAGTTGGATCTTCAAAATAAGTTACAGCCTTGACTACAGCATTAGCCATTTTTGCAGGTTCTGAAGACTTGAATATACCTGAACCCACAAATACAGTTTCTGCTCCAAGCTGCATCATCAAAGAAGCATCAGCAGGAGTAGCAACTCCTCCGGCAGCAAAGTTTGGCACAGGAAGTTTACCTTCCTTTGCAACACGCTGTACAAGAGAGTAAGGAGCTCCCATTTCTTTTGCAGCACTCATAAGTTCTGTATCTGTTAAAACAGTTAAATGTCTGATGTCATCCATCAATTGTCTCATATGTCTGACTGCTTCAATAATGTTACCTGTTCCTGCTTCTCCCTTGGTTCTGATCATAACAGCTCCCTCACCTATTCTTCTAAGAGCTTCACCTAAATTACGGCAGCCGCAAACAAAAGGAGTTTTAAAATCATGTTTATATATATGATTTTTATCATCTGCAGGAGTAAGTACTTCACTTTCATCAATAAAATCTATTTTCAACTGCTCCAGAATTTGGGCTTCGGCAAAATGACCAATTCTGCATTTAGCCATGACAGGAATGGAAACTGTATTCTGAATATCTATTATCATTGATGGATCAGACATTCTAGCCACACCGCCTGCTGTTCTAATATCAGATGGAATCCTTTCAAGAGCCATTACTGCAACAGCACCTGCATCCTCCGCAATCTTAGCCTGTTCAGCATTAGTAACATCCATTATAACTCCACCCTTAAGCATTTCTGCAAGACCTAACTTTGTTTCAAATAGATTGTCCATAATCTTCTCCTACATAAATTCATTATTTATAAAATTAATTTTTCCTATGCATATTATTATGCATATTAATACATATGCAAATCAATTAATTAAATTTCCAAGGAAAAACAGGAGGAAACAAATAAACAATGCAAATGCGACAAATATTTACTATAATATGTTCAGTAACTTAATTGCATTTTATAATCTTATATCTAGATTTAGTTTATTTTTAATTTTATTTAGGAGTTAGGGAATAATGAAAATTGTAAAACTTATACTTATATCTATTCTTACTCTCGCAAGCTTCAGCTTATTAGGGCAGAATGTAAAAAAATATGCTCTGGGTTTATTTCACTTTAACCTGCAGTATGTAGCAGGAAATGAAAAAATTCAAAATCGAATAATTATTGACGATTTTTATCCTGTTCTTAAGTTTTTTGAAGCAAATCCTAGATACAAATCTGATATAGAGATACAGGGATATGCAATAAAAGTACTGGCAGAACAGCACCCTGATATTTTTAACCTGCTTAAAAAACTTGTCAACAGTGGACAAATAGAACTGGTAGTTGGACATTATTCAGATCAATTTTTTATTGCATATCCAGCTAAAGATCTTGCAAAATCAATTGAATTATCTGACCAGTTACTGAAGAAATATAACATTAAACGCTCTAAGGTATTCTACGGACAGGAACTACAGTGGACTCCTGCATATGCATCTGTCCTTCAAGGCAATTACAATATAGCAGTCAGCAGTTGCGATTTTGATCCGTTCAAATGGTATTACGGTATTCTACAACCACTTGGGTATGAACATTACGGTTTAAATAAAATTCTGGTTTTTGTAGGTTCAGGGAAAAAAGATCTGGGAAATATTAAATGGAAATGGGCATTTCTGGATGATGGAGAATGCTTTTTAACAAAAGACCTTAACAGCGATTTTAAACTTGTGCCATCTGTTGCAAAAGAAAACAAAGATAATTACAAAAAACTGTTAAATGAAGGATATAAGTTTGTTACAATCAGTGAGTTCGTCAATATCCTTAAAAATGATCCTGACTATAAAATAGTGGACTATCCATATGTCCCTGAAGGTACATGGAACATGAACAAGACTGAAGGCCCATACACATGGATGGGAAAACAGAGCGGGGTTGACACTGACGGCATAACACGTGCTTTAAGTTACCAGGCAAGAGGTAAAATTCTTCTCGCAGAAGCCCTGGTCAATGAAATTAAAAAGGACAATGTAGATATTTCAGTTATGATGAACCAGATAAAAAATGCATGGAAACAGTTATTTTTATCGGAAGTATCAGACTCTACAGGATGGACACCACGGAAAGAGGAAATACGTTATACGGCAAAACATGCTGAAGAGGCAAAAAAAATAGCAGATAATGTTGTATATAAATCTGAAAGATTCATGCAACTTGGCGAAGAAAAAATATTAGTGAATACAAAAAACGGTGAAATAAGCAAAGTTGAAAATGAATATAAAGCCGAAAAAAAAGATTCATTATCCCCTGTATGGTTTGATGTAAGGGCGAAAAACTATACAGCATCATGTCAAAAAATAACTGACGATTTATACCAGTTGGACATAACTTGCAGACGTCCTCAAGACGGCAATGTTATTATAGAATTTGACAGCGCAAAAACCGGATTACAATATTCAGCCGGCGCAGGTGAGAGAATTTCAGTAAAAGTACCCACAAACCTGAAACATAACCCAGTACTGCCTCTTTCCAACGGATACCTGTACCTCGGAAACGGATACAGTTTAATCAAGGACTGCAGTGTTGAACATTTAGCTGCTAAATGTGATTTGAATAAAGGCAAGGTAATTTTCAGAGAAGGCTTGGCAAAACACACTAAATCCATGAGTATGAGGTTTTACATTTTAAAAGGAACCCCTCTGGAAGGCTTAGAACTGGGCAACAAAATTAATACGTGGCCTTCATATATCCTCTTCAACCATAATAGCGAATTGAATACCCAGAAAGTACTAGCATTGGGCAACGACAACTACTTATTTCTGTAATAGACAAATTAACAATTAATAAAGCCTTTATTTTAAAATCACCAAATAAAGGCTTTATTAATTGTCATAAATCATAATTATATTTCATTAAGTCTCTACTAATTCTTTTACTTTCTTTTTATTTGAATTATGGGGATCATACTGCTTATAAGAATCACTGTCTTCAGGAATAACAGGTATTGAAGTCAGTATCCCTTCATAGCTTTTTAGATGATACTCTTTATCATCGTGTCCCATGATATAATAATCAGGCATCAGAGGGATTTTACCTACATTGGTTGCTATAACATACATAGGCTGAGCTAAACCACTTACATGTCCTCTAATTGCATCTCTTATAAGTTCAGCGCCTTTTTCAACAGGAGTTCTAAAATGATCGACTCCTGGAACAGCTTCACAATAGAACATATAGTAGGGCCTGATTCTTGTAGCAAGAAGTTTCAAATGCAATTCCCTAAAACTTTTAACATCATCATTAATACCTTTCAACAGGACACCTTGATTACCAACACTTATACCGCAGGACAACAATTTGTAAACAGCCTCAGCAGTTAGTTCAGTAATTTCTTTGGCATGATTACACTGCACATTCACCCAAATCGGTATCCTGTGATAAGGCCTTAAGACTTTCATCAATCCCTCTGTTATTCTATGAGGAAGAGTAATAGGAGCTCTAGTGTGAAAGCGTATCATTTCAAGATGATCTATTTTACGAAGTTCAGTGACGAGATACCCTATCTTTTCATCAGAAAGCAAGAATGGATCTCCTCCTGTAACTAAAACATCACGAATTTCTTTATGCTCTCTAATCCACTTCAAGCCTTCTTCAACATCGAAACGAAGCGAAAGACTTTTATCTTCCACAAGCTCACGTCTAAAACAGTGTCTGCAGTAAACAGTACATGTCTCAGTGACTGTAAAAGCCACACGGTCGTGATACTGTCGTGCTATTGAATCAGGCCTTACTTCATCTGTAGCCCGGTTTTCTTTCCATATAAGGTAGTTGTTCATACCATATCTATTTACTTTTTCTTTCATAGATGGAACCATCTGCTTTCTAATAGGACAATTTGGATCATCTCTGTCCATCAAAGAGGCAAAATATGGAGTCATACCCCATTTAGTTTTTAAAGTTTTAACGGCCTTTTCCTCATCAGAAGTAACGTTGATATATTTTTTCAGTTTGTCCAAAGTATCAACAAAATTTGCAAGTTGTTTTTTCCACTCTTCCATGATCGAATCCTCCTAATTTATGAATCCTTAATGAATCAGCATTCCAACATAATATGAAAACAAAGCGAAAATGCCTATAATGAACATGGTTTTAGCAAATGTAATTCCCCTGCAGTCTCTTTTATTTCTATTTAAAATTATCTTAAAAATGAAAGGTATAAGAAAGATAAAAGCAGCTATGCAGGGTGTTATTAATATTCCGGTAACAAGAAGCATTTTAAATCCGCCGATAGCAACCAAAAACAGAGAAAACAAAATAATGACAGAAGAAATAAAATCCAAAATGCTGTTATTTATTTTCAGTTTTGGAAAAACCACTTGCACTACCTGTGATACTATACCTGAAATAGACTCTATCCCTCCTAAAAAACATCCAATAAATGAACTTAAAAGCCCAGTCAGCACAATAATTGGACCTGTATATTTAAGAAACGGAAGATGATTTGCAGCTGCAATCAGGCTTAAAGCTGAAGTATTAGAATCAAGTCCCTTTATAGCACTCTTCAGCGTAAGAGAAAAATCACAGGAAAAAACAAAAAACATTACAAATATTAAAATAATTAAAGTTGCCATAAATATGTTTCTTTTTACTCTGAATTTCATTTCTTCCAATGACATATCAGTTTTTTTGTAATAAACAACCATTTGAGAAATAGACTGACAGTAATTCATCCCGAACACCAGCATTGGAAATGCCAAGAGGAAACCTTTTATCCATTCAGTAACACTTGCAGGTTCATAAAGATTTGACATGCTCCATTCAGGTATTAGGTAAAAACCTACAATAAGCATAGCTATAATGAGCGGATAGACTATTACCGCAACGATTTTCAGCATCAGGTCTTTTTTGGTCATCATTATTATAAACGGCACCAAAAGTACAATAAAAGCAAAAATCGAACTGTTGTTATAGTTTATTTTTGTTATATGAAAAGTAGTTAATGCATTCCCGGCAGATGTTGGCAGAATTATTGCATAACCAATAACTACAGTATAACTAGTAAGAAAATACATAATTGTGGCAAGAAAACCAAAGAATTTACCAAGTCTTTTTCTGAATATAAAAGTAATATCTATATTCTCTTTTTCTTCAACAACAATCATGGATACATTTTTAAGTGATATGTACATAACAGGAAAAATTACAGCAGTAGCCAGTACTAAGGGGCCTATTCCGGCAATAGCAACCTGTATGGGGACATATACGATTGCTATACCAATACAGCAGCCAAACTGCAACAGTATCCATTCAATATCTTTAAGTGTTAGCCGCTTATTAAATTCCATCTGAACTTCTCCGTTACAAATGATAATACTGCCTAAACTACTAACTATAATAATATATTATAATTTCAACCAATACTATAAGCGGATAATAGAATTAAAAAACAATATTTAAGCCATTTGTCGTAAAATAAAATTATTTTAATTTTAAAATAGACACATGTCTTAATATTGCAGTTATATCACTAGAAAAAAAGGTCCTTTAAAGGACCTTAATTACATTATACAAGTGAAGCGATTTATTATAGACAATCTTATCCTATATCATCCACAATGCAGATGATCATCAACCAGTGCCTGCAGTGCATCACCGTCACCAAATAGATTTTCACTCAGGTTCTGATCATCAAAACTCATGAGTTCTTCTGCTAAACCATCTATCATACTGGCTGGGAACACATTGTATTTTTCATATATTTCTCTATCTTTCAGCAGCATTTTTCCTGCATCATAACAGGAACTGGGAAGCTGTGGCAGATTTAATTCCTTGTTTTTGGCTACATCTTCTTTTACATATAATTTATTAGCA
>DASCNA010000008.1:0-2856 GCA_036011305.1 Victivallales bacterium | reverse complement strand
ATATAAATTATTAAATATATTTATATTCCTTTCTTTTTTATAATTATTTTTCTGGGAGATTTGTGTAGGTGAATTATACCGTTGTTTCTGTAGTTTTTTTCTATTTTTGTGTACTTCTTTTAATAGGCTGGCTTGCATCAAGAAAAATAAAATCAAATGAAGATTTTCTAGTTGCAGGCAGGAGATTGGGCCCTTTTTTATTGGCAGGGACACTTGCCGCAACAGAAATCGGAGGTGGAAGCTCACTCGGGGTTGTAGAAAAAGCCTATGGCAATTGGGGCATGGGAGCAATATGGTATGTCGTAACAATGGGAATTACCTTTGTTATATTATCTTTTTTTGCTCCGAAACTACGCAGTTCAATGGTTAAAACAATACCTGAATATTTAAGAAAGAGATATGGCGAAGCACCTGGTATTATTTCTGCAATTATAATGATATTACCTCTCATCGGACTTACAGGGATACAGATAATAGCTTCAGGTATAGTTTTATCAGTTATGACGAGTCTCAGTTATACCACTTCTGTAATAATAATATCCATTGTTGTTATCACTTATTCATCAATAGGTGGACTGTGGAGTGTTACGCTGACAGATTTTCTTCAAACAATTTTAATTGTAGGTGGAATGGCTCTTGTTATTCCATTTTCGCTTTATCATGGAGGGGGGTGGCATAATATTGCGGCTCATATTCCTGTAAGTAAAATGAGTTTTGTCTCCGGAATTGGATGGAAAACAATAATATCTTTGATAATTATGTACACTGCTTCTTTTGCTGTAGGGCAGGAAGCTATACAAAAATATTTTGCTGCCAAAACAGAGAAAGCTGCTATATATGGTTCATTGTTGGCTGCTTTGGTATTTACCGTTTTTGCATTTATACCTACCCTGCTTGGAGTTATTACTTACTCTGGAGTACAAGTCGGCATAATTGACGGAGCTACAATAGCACAGTATGGTGCAAAATATGCACTTCCTACTTTAGCCATACAGACCATGCCTGCAATCCTTGTAGGATTATTATTTTCCGGACTTATTGCAGCAACAATGTCCAGTGCTGTTTCAGATCTGCTTGGTGCCGGTTCTATTTTCTCAAATGATATCTACAAAATTTATATCAAAAAACATGCATCTGACAAACATCTGCTAAGGACAGCACAATGTTCTATGGTTGGGATAGGTCTTTTAAGCATGTGCCTTGCTCTACTTAATACTGAAAGTATTATTGCAGTTCTAATGTTTTCATTCTCTTTGCGTGCAGGAGGTTTCTTTTTTCCATATATTCTCGGACATTATTGGAGAAAAGCCAGTTTTTCAGGTGCTATGGCATCTATTATCCTTGGCAGTGTAGTAGTAGTTCTTGGAAGATACTCTCTTTTTCCAACATTTGGTTTTGAATCTATTTACCCAGGTTTAATTATCAGTTTTATTTCCTTTTTTGTATTTACTCACTTATTCCCTGATAAGAACTATAGAAAATCATCCTTGTGATAAATATTATCTTTTTGAATTTATAAATAAAATTACTGGAATAATAAAAACAATAATGTACTATATATAATTAGGTTAGCCTAATTGTATATTAACTTTAACAGCAGATTATAATGAAAGTATTTAACCATCATGTTTACGAATATAGAAAAGGCTTAAGAAGTCTTATATTGTACACTTCAACGGCTGATAATCAAGATACCATTAAAACACGGCTTGAACGATTAAAAATAGATTTTCTAATCTATAAATTAAAAACCAATAATATTAATGTATTTTTTGGAGATCATGACTGCATCGATGTAATAAAAAAAATAGACAAAGGAAGCTTGAAAAGATATACACCTGAAGAAGATTTTATCTTAGGAGTTATGCTGGGATACTGCAGAAAACAGCAATGCAGAAGATACCTTAAATTAAAAGAAAAACAATAAGCTGATAGACATACTCTGTAAACTTAAATACTTTGCAGAAAGCTGTTATAGCTTTTCATAAAAAAATCAGGGATTTTTGTAATTTTTCTTCTGTCATAGTCAAAGAAAACGATGCCTGTTTTGACTTTAGCAACCAATTTCCCAGTTTTAACATTTTCAAATTTATAATACATTTCCAGACTCGATTTTGTAAAACCACTTAACCCAATACTAATATTAAGTTTGTCACCCCATATGGATTCTGCTTTAAATACAATGGCTGCATCTGCCAGAATTATCCCAATAGGAGCAATCAACAGTTCTGATTCAAACCCTAATTTTCTAAAAAATCTAATCCTGGCTTCCTGGACTAGAGATAATACAGAATCATTTCCTAAATGATTTCCATAATTAATTTCGTTTATCCTTACTTCCAGCTTGGTGGAAAAAACAAATTTATCTGGAAATTCTACATTAACTTTAGTCATAACTACAACTCCATATTTCAAGCCAGTTCTATTTTATCTTCTTTATTAGGTACTATGCACAAGAATTCAAAAGAATTTTTCCCTATATTTTTATAACAATGAGGAACATTAGCAGGAATATATACAACACTGCCTTCAGATACTTCAAATGATTCATCATCTAATGTTACGCAGGCATTTCCTTTAAGCACATACTGTTCATGTTCAACAATATTCGTATGCATTGGCATTTTTCCGCCCTCTTCAATTGTAAATTTTCTCAATGCAAAATTAGGCATTTCTTCTGGCTCTAACAGCACCTGCATAGAAGTTTTAATACCAGCTTCTATCTTATTTGATCTAACATCATTTACTTTTCTGTGCATTTGATGCTGGCTCCTTTTTTAGCTCTATCGTCTCTTGGCTATTTACAGCATAACAAACAGTAAATTTATTTAATTTATTTTCAATTATATTTATATT
>DASCNA010000007.1:0-2973 GCA_036011305.1 Victivallales bacterium | reverse complement strand
GTTATTGTATTAAATAACGTTAACATTTTTAAAAAATATAAAACTAATATGAGTGGTACTAAAAACAAAATCAGTAAATTGAAAAACAGCATTAAGGCAAAAGTATCTTCTAATGATATTTCTGATAATAAAGAAATAGTAAATTCTGTTGTCAACTCTGCAAAGAGCGACGATAAAATTTTAGAGACACTAGGAAGTTATCTTCAGGATGCAAGAGTTAAAGCTGGATATAGTTTAAATCAGGTTGCCATGACCACTAAAATTCATATACATTACCTTGAAGCAATTGAGCGTGATGATTTTAAAAATACACCACCTTTTATATATGTAAAAGCTTATATAAAAAAATTATGTTCCCTGTATCATATTGATGTAGGAAAAACTCTCAATCTTCTTAAAAATTTCGATAAATCCAATACACATATATCCAATACTATTCTTCAGGACCTGAAAGAGACAAAACAGGTTAATCAAAAAGAAGAAGATAAGATAATGCTATATATAAAAATAATTGGTAGTGTTATTGCTATATTAATCTTAGCAGTTATAGTATTTGTCGGTGTAAAATGGCTTAATGGAAGCTCTAATTCAGTAATAGATAAACCTTTAACAGCAAAGCAGAAAATAGAACTAAAATCTAATATGGAAAAGTTAGTTGCACCTCAATTTATTACTATGTCTGAACTGAAAAACCCTAAATAATTATAATGAATAGAAATAATATTAAAATTTTAGTAATAAATGGTCCAAATTTGCAACTTTTGGGTATGCGAGAAGTTGATATTTATGGTCATTTATCGTTAAAAAATATTGAAAATAATTTACTTACAGCAGCAAAATCTTTTAAGGGCTTAGAAATCATTTTTTATCAAAGTAATCATGAAGGAGAAATTATTGATAAAATTGCTGATGCATTTTATCAGCAATATGATGGAATAATAATCAATCCTGCCGCATATACACATACCAGTCTTGCAATCTGTGATGCTGTTAAAGCTGTAAAACTGCCTGTTGTTGAAGTTCATATTTCAAATATCTATAAGAGAGAGGAATATAGAAAACATTCATATATTGCTCCTGCCTGCATAGGTCAAATATCAGGTTTCGGAGCCAAGGGATACGAATATGCGTTAACCGCATTGGTAGATTATATTAATCAAAACAAATAATATTTTATTAAGGAGATATACTCATGGAACTTGACGAAATAAAAGCAATAGTTGAACTTATGGCGAAGCATAATCTTTCAGAATTTAAAGTAGAAGCTGAGAATATGCATCTTTGTTTAAAAAGAGAATCTGCAGATAAAGGAACTGTACAACAGATAGCTGTACCTGCTGGCGTAACCATGTCCGCTCCTATCCAGTCGCCTCTTCCTGCAGTAACTGCCGAAGCTGCTCCTGCTTCTCCGAAAAGTGATGAAAATAAAGTTACAATAGATGCTCCTATTGTTGGAACATTTTATAGATCAGCAAGTCCAGATTCTGAATCATTTGCAAAAGTAGGAGATAAAGTTGAACCTGATACAGTTGTCTGTATAATTGAAGCAATGAAAGTAATGAACGAAATTAAATCTGAAAAATCAGGTATTATAAAAGAAATTTTGGTAGAGAATGCTCAATCTGTAGAATATGGTTGCCCTCTATTTGTTATTGAGTAATAATATAAATTCGGGATATTTATTATGTTTGGAAAAATATTGATAGCAAATCGAGGTGAAATTGCTCTTAGAGTAATTAGAGCATGCAAAGACCTTGGAGTAAAATCTGTATTAGTTTACTCTGAAGCTGATGCTCAAAGTTTACCTGTACTTTTGGCAGATGAAGCTGTATGCATTGGTCCTGCACCTTCAAGTGAAAGTTATTTAAATTACAAGCAGATTTTAAGTGCTGCAGAAATATGTGATGTTGATGCAATACATCCTGGATATGGATTTTTATCAGAAAATGCTGATTTTGCTAAAATATGCAAATCATGCAACATAGAATTCATAGGTCCTACACCAGAACAGATTATAGCAATGGGTGATAAAGCTCCTGCTAAAAAGAAAATGATTGAAGCAGGTGTCCCTGTAACACCTGGTAGTGACGGATTAGTGGCTGATGTTGAAGAAGCTCAAAAAATAGCTGAAAAAATAGGTTATCCTGTAATTGTTAAAGCAACTGCAGGCGGAGGAGGGAGAGGTATGCGTATTGCACATAATAATGCTTCTCTTGTTAAAGGATATCATGCAGCTCAGTCTGAAGCTGAAAATGCATTTGGAAATGGGGACTGTTATGTTGAGAAATATATTCAAAAACCACGGCATATAGAATTTCAAATTTTGGCCGATAAGCATGGTAATGTGATTCATTTAGGAGAAAGAGATTGTAGTATTCAGAGAAGACATCAGAAATTAATCGAAGAGACACAATCACCTGCGTTAAACTCAAAACTAAGAGCCGCTATGGGGGCCGCTGCAGTTAAAGCCGCTAAAGGAGTTAATTATTCCAGTGTAGGTACAGTGGAATTTATTCTTTGTGAAGACGGTAAATTTTATTTCATGGAAATGAATACACGTATTCAGGTAGAGCATCCCATCACTGAAGAACTAACAGGAATTGATTTAATAAAAGCACAAATTAGATCTGCTGCTGGTGAAAAACTGACTATTAGACAGAGAGATGTTGTCTTTAAAGGACATGCAATTGAATGTAGAATTAATGCAGAAGATCCTTTTAATAATTTTGCACCTCGCCCTGGAGTGGTAGATTTATTTATACCACCTGGAGGAATCGGTGTAAGAGTTGATAGTCATGTTTACAGTGGCTATAAAATACCGCCTAATTATGATAGTATGATAGCTAAATTAATTGTATATGGTAATAGCAGAGAAGAAGCACTTGCCAGATGTAGACGTGCTCTTGATGAATTTCATATATCTGGACCGGGAATAAAGACTTCAATACCAATGCTAAAATATATTTTAGCAAG
>DASCNA010000006.1:0-21316 GCA_036011305.1 Victivallales bacterium | reverse complement strand
AACCTTTGCATACTATCGACTTTTAATTGAAGGTGCTTTAAATTGGGCGACACGTCAAAAAAGCAGTTCAGACCTGTAAAACTGCAGGCATACGTCCAATAATGATTACTGGTGATCATCCATTAACAGCTAAATTTATTGCAGATGACATTGGAATATCTAATAACGGACTCGTTAAGACAGGTTTGGAATTGGATAAGTTTGACGAAAAACAATTACAGAAAGTTGTTTCAGAAGTTTCTGTATATGCAAGGGTTTCTCCCGAACATAAATTAAGGATTGTAAAGGCCCTTCAAAAACTTGGAAATGTAGTTGGAATGACCGGTGATGGCGTTAATGATTCTCCTGCACTTAAAAAAGCAGATATCGGAATAGCAATGGGTATTACCGGAACAGATGTTACAAAGGAAGTTTCTGAAATGATTTTATTAGATGATAATTTTGCCACTATAGTAGCATCCACTGAAGAAGGCAGGGTTATTTATGATAATATAAAAAGATTTATTTATTTTTCTGTCGCAGGTAACTTAGGTAAGGTACTCGTAATGTTAGCTGCACCTATTTTCGGAGCAGTAGTTGCATTACTTCCGCTTCAGTTGTTATGGCTGAACTTACTGACTGATGGTTTATTAGGACTTGGACTGGGAGTCGAGACAGCTGAAAGCGGAGTTATGAAAAGACCGCCAAGATCTTCAACAGCGAAAATTTTTGATCGTAAAGCCGGATTTAAATTATCATGGATTGGTATTTTAATAGGTGTAATTACACTGGTTCTGGGATGGATATACTACAAAGAAGTAGGTAACAAATGGCAGACAATGATGTTTACAGCATTGGCTTTTCTGCAAATAGGACAAGCACTTGCTGCCAGATCTGATACAGATTCTTTCTTTACTAAAAAACTCACTTCAAACCCCTTGTTACTGTTAATGATACTTATGACAATAATTCTTCAATTATGTGTTATCTATATTCCATTTTTCGCCGGAGTTTTTAACATTGTACGACTATCTTTCTTTGATATTATCATATGTGCTGCATCAGGATGTTTACTGTTTTTTATTATAGAAACAGAGAAATATATAAAAAGGAAAAAGTGTCCAGGTAAATAAAATTATTAATTCTAATCTTGATATGATTATTCCGCTTGGAATAAGTTTTTCTACTTATTCCAATGTTTAATTATTTCAAGGACATTCCTTACATATGAACATTCACAATTATGTACACATGGTGTTAAATCATATTTTCTCAGGCAATATTCTGGACAGGTTTCCGGTATTATAACTTTACTAGTAAAAGTAGTTTCCGGAATTAAATCTTTGAAATATTCTATTTTTAATGAGAAAGTTGAATTACAGTCATGTTCGTTGTGATCAAAGTATATTAGACTCGCTCTTAATTCCGAAAAACCAAGTAAGTAGCCTTTTAGAATTACATTATTATCTGAAAGTAATTCATCACGGGTATTCCAGATATGATCACAGTTAGGGCATCGTTTAAAATAGGGATTCATTATATAAACTTTCAGTTGAATATTAAAAAAGATATAACAGGATTTTAATATTACCAGTATTATATATTTTGCAAAAGAGAATATAAAAATTTATTTGTTAATATTATCACAGTATTGTTGTATAAGCATTCATACCCTTTCGGAAATTTTAGATATCCGATTGATTTCTGATAAATATACCATAAGATAAATCGCTTAGGGAGTTCATGTAGATTTATGATATATAAGGTATTGAGTAATGTTTAGATTATACTAGAATATAGACATATATAATAATAGAATAATATATTGAAAGAAATAACTATAGGTCAGGGAATATTCCAATTCAAATTAATTAAATTCTGCTTTTGGAATATCAGACACTACTCTTAAAGTGATGGAAAGAAAAAGTAATGAATAAAAAAGGGAAAAACAATATAATTGATAAAAATTTAAATTTGACAAATAATGAAACAAATATTGATGTAAGTGAACAGCGGTTCAGAGTTCTTTTTGACAATACAAATAATGGAGTGGTAATTTATAAAGCTTTTAATAATGGTAAAGATTTTATAATTACAGATTTTAATACAACTGCTGAGAAAATAGAGAACATAAAAAAAACAGAAGTTATAGGTAAACCGGTTACAAAAGTATTTCCGGGAGTGAAAAAATTTGGCCTGTTAGATGTTTTCAAGAAAGTCTGGAAAACCGGCAAAAATGAATTTTATCCTATAAAAAAGTATGTAGACAATAGAATTAAAGGATGGAAAGAAAACTTTGTTTTTAAGTTAGAATCAGGAGAAATATTTGTAATATATAATGATTTGACAGAGAAAAAGAAAAAGCTTGAAGAACTTGAAAGATTAGTAGCTGAAAAAAGTAAGACATTTGAAAAGGAACATTATCATCTTTCAAAAGCTCAGGAAATAGCACATGTAGGTACATGGGATCGCAACTTGATAAATAATACCTTGACCTGGACAAAAGAGACCTATAAAATTTTTAATGTTCCTATTTGTAGACTAATTACCTATGAATTTTTTCTCAATTGTGTTTATTACGAAGATAGAGAATACGTAGATGAGAAATGGCAGGCTGCGCTGACTGGTGAGACATATGATATCGAGCATAGAATTTTTGTAGATTATAAAGTAAAATGGGTAAGAGAAAAAGCGGAATTTACATATGACATTTCAAATGAAATAGTAAGAGTATTAGGTGTTGTTACTGATATAACTGAGCAGAAAGAAGCAGCTGAAAAATTAAGAATAAGTGATAAAAAATTCAGAAATTTATTTAATGCGTGTCCAGATGGGATTTGTGTAGTGGGCATAGACTCTAAAAAAATTAAGTATATCAATCCTATATTATGTAATAAACTTGGGTATGATGAAAAAGAATTGATTGGTAAGAACTTATTATATCTACATCCGAAAAATGAACATGGATATATTATCAACGAATTCAATACATTAGGGAATAGTGATAGAAGTCTGGCTAAAAATATACCCTGTATTAAAAAAAATGATTCTATTTTTTATGCTGATATTAATACTTCAGAAGTGTTTTTAGAAGGTGAAAATAATATTATCGGTTTTTTCAGAGATATATCTGATCGTATTGAAAGTGATAAAAAGCAGAAATCTTTAGAAAAACAATTACTTCAATCTCAGAAAATGGAAGCAATAGGTATCCTCGCTGGAGGTATTGCCCACGAATTCAATAATATTCTCGGGATCATGATGGGGCTTACAGAAATTCTCTCAAACGAGGATAATATTAACAATGAAGAAAAAGGTTATCTTGGTGAAATTTATAAACAGGGAGAAAGAGCTGTAGAACTTATTAATAATATTCTCACTTTCAGCCATACAAATGAGAGAAATTTCATTCCTTTCCAACTGAGTGATTTTATCAATAAAGTAGTAGATTTAATAAAAGTAGTACTCCCAAGTACTATAACAGTTAAAAGACACATTAAGAAAAGTTCCCGCATGATTTTTGGAAATCAGACACAGATTCAGCAATTAATAATCAACATATGCAATAATGCCAGCCATGCCATGCGTAAAAATGGTGGAACACTATATATTAAATTGGATATTATAGATGTAGGAAAAGAAGGTCTATCCATTTCCGACCTTAAAGATGGATTATATTTTAATTTATCAATAAAAGACACTGGTCACGGTATGGAAAATGATACTATGGATAATATTTTTCTGCCGTTTTATACTACAAAAAATGTAGGTCATGGAACAGGATTAGGTCTTTCAGTTGCACATGGTATTATTAATAATCATAAAGGAAAAATTACTGTAAACAGTCTGCCTGATAAGGGAGCAACTTTTAATATTTATTTTCCTGTAATAACGATTTCAGAAAAAGCAGAGAATAAAAAAGGTAATATTTTTATACATGGAAATGAAAATATTTTAATTGTAGAAGATGAGGATTATTTATGCAGCACTGTTAAACTTTCCCTAAATAAACTGGGATATAATATTATTATTGCCCACAATGGCAGTGATGCACTTGATCTTTTTAAAAATAAACCAGGCTTCTTTGATTTGATCTATACTGATCAAATTATGCCTAAAATGACTGGTTTGGAACTCAGTAAAGAAATTCATAATATTAATCATGATATACCTATTATTCTTACTACTGGGTACAATGATTTTATTAATGAAGAAACACTGGAAAAACATGGTATTGTAAAAGTATTAAGAAAGCCGGTAAGACTTACTAAATTAACACAGACTATTCAAAAAGTTTTAAAAGATAAAAAAGGAGAATAATGACACGTATTCTTGTTGTTGATGATAACATTTCTTTCAGGAAAATGCTTAAAACTGCTTTGGAAAAAGCCGGATATGATGTAGAGGAAGCCGGGGATGGGAAATCCTGCTGTGACGCATATTTACAATGCCCGTTTGATATAGTTATAATGGATCTTGTATTGCCTGAAAAAGATGGAATAGAATCCATACACCGTTTAAGAGAAGAGTTTTGTGAAGTAAAAATTATTGCTGTTTCAGGAATTATGTCACCCGATGGGAAAAAACTGTCTCTACTTGATAGAGCCCTTGATCACGGAGCTGATTTTGCAATGAAAAAACCTATAAAAATTAATGAACTTCTTGCTAATATTGAAACTCTATTGAATGAAAAAATTAATCATTAATTTCACTGAATACAACGTAAGAATTTAGGTTTCTTTTTTTTGAGTGATACATTGCCAGATCGCTGTTTCTAATTAAATCAAAACTGTTATCTGCATCATCAGGATAAATAGCAATCCCAATACTTATGCCAAGTTCTAAGTTTATATTTTCACTAATAATTTTATCATTGAATATCTCATTAATTCTTCCAGCAATTACTTTTGCATATTCGATTGATTTAATATCAAGCAGGCATGCTAAGAATTCGTCACCGCCAATTCTGCCGAGAAGATCACTTTGTCTGAGTTTACCCTGAATTCTGGGAACAACTTTTTTTAAAATTTCATCCCCAATATCATGTCCATATTTATCATTTATAAATTTAAAATTATCAAAATCCATAAAAAGTATTGCAATTTTATGATTTGCTCTTTTACTACTGCTTATTCTTTTATTAAGTAAATCCATGAAAGGTTTTCTGTTGACGGCTCCAGTTAAATCATCTAGAAATAATAACTCTTTCAGTTTATTATTTGTCTCTTTTAATTCCTTCTCTATTAATATGGCTTTCTTTTTTAAATTACGTTTTTCTAGTAATAATTTAACTTTAGTTTTGATTACGCTTCCGGATATAGGTTTTGTTAAATAATCATCTGCACCGAGAGTAAGCCCTTTTACAACATCTTCATCGGTAATAGAAACGGCAGATACAAACATTATCGGCAGATGTTCATGCTTTTTATTTTTCTTTATCTTTTTAAAAACTTCATATCCGCTAATATCAGGAAGATTTAAATCTAATATAATCAAGCCAAAATCTTCACTTTCTGTTTTCGCTAAGGCTTCATTTCCATTAGAGGCGAGTTCTATTTTTATATCTTGACCATCAAGAAATTTGGTCATTAAGGTTAGATTTAATTCTATATCATCAACTATTAATATCTTTTGTTTCTTCTTCATTTCTCCCAGTATCTATATCAGAAATTGCATTATTCAAACTTTTATATTAATTTTAACATAGTTTGTAATTAAATTTCACCTTTAATTTACGTAAAAAATTAATTAATACCTAATTTTGTCAAGAATATCTTCTCTGCAACTCAGATCTGTTTTTGTTGAAAATGTTTATAATTCATGTAATATTTTCGTAGTCAAGTGATTATGGCAGCGGTGGTGGTAATGGCGGTGGTAGTGCTTTAAATAATGGCTCCAGATTAGGAACTTCACCTGCCTTTGTCCATTTTTTCATTCCTTCTTTCCATACAAGTGTATTTTTTCCAATTTTCCTTTTTATTATCTTTTCTTTAATAGCTCCCATATTGAAAGGCCCTTGCTGTACATTTTTGATTGCTATATAAAACTCTGTTTCTTCTGGAGCTTCTGCTGACGATACACCTGTTTTATCTTTGAATGATCCATTGGCATCATCATATGAACGTACTTCTTCATATGATTCCTGTACTTCAACAGTAGTTGTGTCACGTACTTCTTCATACGGTTCCTGTACTTCAACAGTAGTTGTGTCACGTACTTTTTCATGCGATTCCTGTACTTCAACAGTAGTTGTGCCACGTACTTCTTTATACGATTCATGTGCATCTTTAGCTGAACCACGTGCTTTCTTGTAAGAGTCATGAGCATCATCGAAGACATTAATTGCATCATTAAATGAATCTAAAAAACCTGAGTATAAATAAGAAGAGGAACAGGTTAACAACAATAAAGTTAAAAGTATTTTTGTTCTTTTTATAAACATTATATTTTCCTCTTTATAATATTATTATAAAAATCTGAGAAGTTTCAGCTTGTAAATGGTATTAGTTTTCTATACTTTCCTGAATAATGTGGAGCAGGGGTGTTTATTTTAAATTTATGAGCCGGAATATTAGATGTGAATTCTGAGTTTACTTTTAATATTTCTACTGGTTTAAACTTAGTTATTTTAATATTGCAGCCTGGCCACAAAACAAAAACTTCTACTCTTGATATTGTATTTTTGGAGAAGTGCGCATCTTTTACTGCATAATAATAATGATTGTTTACATCACCCGCTGTTGTATATATTATTCCTTTACTGTTACACCCGGTAATATTGCATGCATAATTCATAATTATTACGGGAATCTGATTATAGTTTAAAAATGATTCAGTAGTACATGCTCCCTGTTTTATTGATACTGTAATATAAAATGGTGCCACATACTTATTTAGCGCAATAGATTTATCGAATTTTTCAAGATATACTGAATCATAAGTTGTACCTGCTCCAGTACCATGGAAGTCTATTGCATGGATTGCTGTTGAAAAGAATAAAAAGCAAATAAAAATAACAGATCTATTGAGTTTAGACATATAAATTATTCCATGTTGTATCTTTTATAAATCAATTATATCTGATTTTGAAGATCTATACAATATTATATTTCTTGAAAATATTTATATAAGAAAATGATTTAACATGAATAGGTTAGACTGTTTGGTTTGGCTAAAAAATAAAATAGCAGCTAATAAAAATAGACTTAGCTGCTGTTATTAATAGTTAAATTTAACTAGATGAATTGTTGTAAGAGTAAAAAAATATATAATTAAGCTGATAGCTATTATATACGACACGTAATTTCTCATTTAAAATACTTTCCAATTACTTTCTGTTAGAATATAGTAAAGTCATTGCTTTGCTATATTGATCTGCTATTTGTGTATTTCCCCTGCATAGTTTTCGGTATACAAATTTCATTTTTCTTTTTAATGTCATTTTCAATTCTCCTTATTTAATCGGAGTAATTTTCATTATTTTTGATAATTCCCAACTCAATATATCATATTATTTATTGGGCAACTTTTCATTTCTATAAAGATTATTGAACTGGTTCACCGTCCTTGTAATTTCTTTATCATTTTGACGGATGGATAATACAAATGATTTCATCCATACAGGTGTCCTTAATTTTGAGGAAATGTTTGAAGTTCCATTACAATTTTTATTCATAATATAAACTCCTCAATAATTTTATTTTATAGGTTAATAATATTAACCGGGTTATCTAATGCTGCTATAACCCGATTAGCATTGATTATTAAATCAGTGTCTTAAATATTCTTATATATACTGTTTTTAACAGTTGTGTCAGTAATGCATAAGCTGTTAATATTCCAGCCCACCATGCAAAGTAGATGTAAGGTAGGTTAACTAAGCCAAGACTGTGTCCGATACTTGTGAAAGGTATAACTACACCTATGATAATGATAAATATAGTCATTATTATCAGCGGGAATGCTGCTCTGCTTTGTATGAATGGAATTTTTTCAGTTCTTATCATATGTATGATCAAAGTTTGAGTTGTTAATCCAACAACAAACCAACCGGTCTGAAACAAAGCCTGTTTTGAGTCACAATTTGCTTTGAATACAAACCACATAAGAAGGTAGGTAAGTATGTCAAAAATAGAACTTATAGGTCCGAAACATACCATAAATGTTGCTATTGATTTGGCACTCCATCTTCTAGGACTTTTTACAAAGGATTTATCCATTTTATCCCATGGAATTGCAATACATGAAGAGTCATAAAGCAAATTCTGCAGCAATAACATTATGGGGAGCATTGGCAGGAAAGGAATAAAGACACTTGCCACCATTACACTGAATACATTACCGAAGTTTGAACTTGCTGTAATCTTAATATATTTCATTATGTTACCAAAGGTTTTTCTACCTTCTACAACACCTTTTTCTAAAACAAGCAGACTTTTTTCCAGCAGAATAATATCAGCTGCTTCTTTAGCAAGGTCTACCCCTGTATCAACAGAAATACCTACATCTGCTTCACGAAGAGCCAGAGCATCGTTGATACCATCTCCCATAAAACCGACAACGTGATCCTGTTTCTGTAATGATTTCACAATTCTAGCTTTATTGTTAGGAGAAAGCTTTGCGAAAATATTGATATCTTTGATTTCATTGTATAGATCAGTTTCAGGGATTTTATCCAATTCTGGACCTGTAAGTATTTTATCGCCTTTTAGACCTACATCTCTGCATATTTTACCTGCCACAAGTGCATTGTCACCAGTTAATACTTTTACTTCAATGTCATGCTCTTTAAGTTTTTTCAACGCTTTAACTGCTGATTCTTTCGGTGGATCTATGAAAGCTATATATCCTGCGAAAACAAGATTTTTTTCATCTTCAACTCTAAAACAATCTTCTTTCCAGTCATTAATTTTTTTATGAGCTACAGCAATAACTCTTAAGCCATCTTCTGATAAATCATCTTTTAGTGAAGTAATTTTATTTTTTGCAGCTGAGTCAAGTTCTAAGATATTTCCATCTTTGTCTTCAAAATGGGTACATTTGGCAAGAGTTTCTTCTACTGCACCTTTACAAACAAAATTAATATCATCAGTTTCTTTGTTTTTTAGAATTACAGACATTCTTCTACGCACAAAATCGAAAGGAATTTCATCAATGAGTGTATATTCATTTGATATACTGTTCATGTTTTCTTTCTTTGTTTTTTTGACAACAGCTTTATCCAGAAGGTTTTTTAATCCTGTTTGAAAATAGCTGTTCAGGTATGCGTAATTAAGTACCCTGTTACTCTTTTCCCCATCTGAGTTCATATGTTTTATTAGAACAACCTTATCCTGAGTCAGTGTGCCTGTTTTATCTGTACATAATATGTCAATAGCTCCGAAATTCTGTATTGCACTCAACTGTTTTACAACAGTTTTCTTTTTGGCCATTGCAATTGCACCTTTAGCAAGACCTGTATTTACGATCATAGGAAGCATTTCAGGAGTAAGTCCGACTGCTACAGATATAGCAAAAAGAAATGCATCTGACCAGTCATGTTGAAAAAATCCATTCAGGACGAACACAACAGGAACCATAACAAGCATAAACTTTACCAGTAGCTTGCTTACTTTATTAACACCTTTATCAAATGCTGTTTCAGGCCTTTTTCCCAGTAGGTTAGTTGCCATTGAACCAAAATATGTGTTATTTCCAGTAGTCAGGACAACTCAGGTAGCAATACCGCTCACAACTGTTGTGCCCATGTAACACATGTTTTTAATGTCTAAAATAGAAGAATTTTTTTCTTTTTTATCTGCTTTGGAATTAGAATAATCATCTGCACATATCACGTTTAAATCTTCATGTTTCTCTATAGGTAGAGCTTCACCTGTCATTGCTGACTGGGATATGAATAGGTCTTTTGTATTTAAAAGACGTAAATCTCCAGGAATCATATCGCCAGCTGATAAGTTGACAATATCACCAGGTACGATATCTTCTACAGGAATATCCATTCGTTTTGATTTGAAAATGGTTTTATTCTCAGGGAACCTGGTAACGGTAACTTTATTATTAACAATTTTTTTCAAGGTTTCCGCTGCAATGATTGCTTTCATTTCCTGCCAGAATCTTAATGCAGTACTGATAAAAACCATAACGCCCATTACTATCACTGTTCTAAGGTCAGATGTAAGAAATGCTACAACTAAAAGGAACAATAATATCATGTTAAATGGATTATAAAATGATATCCATAAAATATGATACCATTTTGGCGGTTTGTTTGCTTCTACTATATTTCTGCCAAAGCCGTTGAGTCTAAGTTCGACATCTTTTGGCTTTAAGCCGGCTTTGTTGACTTTTAATTTATCTAATAATACTTTTTCATCGCAGGCCGAGCTTTTTCTTATTTGCTCTTCCACTTTTGCGATCTTTTGATCTATTTTATTTTTCTTTATTTTATTCATTTTTATCACCATCCTGTTTGTTATGTTTACAGTTCTTCAGCTCATTAAGTGAATTAGGATATATGGTTCACTTATACATTTTGAAAATTTGAGATAGAAGAAAAAGATTATTAAACTTCAGTAATTTAGACAAAAAAATCCTTTATAATTCTCTGTGGAAAATCATATGAAGATAATATGAAGGTGTTATCACTATCAGAATTTGAATATTTAATGAAAGAAAATTTACATAATATGTGTATGAATATTATCAGCAGAATAGAAATATTAGGTTGACTATATGACAGGTCATGCGTTTTTCTCCATAAAAAAATTAAGATGAAGTAAATACTTACCTGCATTTTAGTATTGATAAATCAAAAACCGTTATCACTATTCGCTCTAAATTCAGTATATTATTTATATTTCCAATATATTTTAAAATTACAGAAATTAACTGTATGAATCCAAACACCTTTATAAAATAAATAGAATATAGAAATTACTAAAGTTTAGAATTTATCTTTAATAACTGAAACAACTCGGAGGTTTTAGAGGTGAATAATAAAAATTGTTTTTAAAATTGTTTTTAATCATTGTTAATATACCTCCTTCCGGTCCTTTCATCTTTTTGAATTATAAAATATAAATTGCTTATCAAATTGGCTTGAGTTTCTTATTTTAATAGCAATTCTATTTTTTTTTATTTAAAATTCTCATATTAAACATATAAATTTGTAAATATTTTTACCATGTAAGATATAAATGGTAAAATATTTTACATAATGGTAGTCTATTGTATCTTGCATTGTAGAAATTAAAGGAGAAAGATATATAAAATAATATTGCCCTTAATCAGTAAAGCGTTTTTCATATTCCTTAAAAAGAATATTATTTTCGCTTTCTATTCTAACTGATAATTCGATACCAAGTTTATCTAAGTCATATAAAAAGCCTTCTTCATTTGTCAGAATTTCATGGTCATTATAAAACTTTATTGCAAATTCTGTAATTTTCTTGACATGTGAAATAAAAATATCCAATATACTCTTCAACTTTTTATCTCTTTCAGCCGCTGCAAGCAGGTGGACATAGAGACAGTCATCTTCCTTTTTGAGATGATCAAATAACAGTTTTTTTATTGAAAATATTTCTTTATGTTTATCGACAGTACTTGAACACCCTTTTAATTTCAAAAAGGTACTCAGTATTTTTTTATGTTCTTTTTTAAGTTCTTTTATTAATTTAGTCATAGCTGAATATATATCATATATTTCTAATATATTATAAAAAAAAATAGATGTATTGCAACAGAAGATTATAATTATTATTGTTCGATTAATATGTAATTTGTAGATTCTCTCTATTTTACTATTATGTCAATATAGTTTCGGTAGTGGTAAGATGGTTATCGGTAATACTCCTGTATTATTATGATTTAGAAGGTACTATTGAATTACGTTATTAAAGGGTATATATAATTAATGGTGGTATATATAATTAATAATCTTACATGAGGGATGATATTATGCTAAAAAAAATAGTTCTGGTTTTAACCGCTCTTTTTTTTATTTCAAGCACTTCGGTTTTTGCCGATTCAAACCAAACGTTAAATGTTGTTGTTAAATATGATGTTATGGTTCAAAAATGGTTTAAAGAAGTAGTAGCCTCTTATGAAAAAGCTCACCCTGCTATAAAAGTAAATCTTATGACTATTGGCGGCAATGAGGCTAATTATTTCACTAAACTGGCTTTGCTGACTAAATCGAGTACAAGTTTAGATGTCATATATGAAGACAGTTCAATGCTACATAGCGATGTGGATGCAAACCTACTGGCCCCAATTAATGTAAAAAATGTTAACGCATGGAATAATTTCTTTCCAAGCCTGCAAAAATCTGTTACTGTTAACGGAAAAGTCTATGCCCTTCCATTATCTACTGATTCCAGGGGATTATACTATAATGTTAATATATTCAAAAAAGCAGGTATAAAAATACCATGGCAGCCTAAAAACTGGAATGATATATTAAATGCTGCAAGACAAATCAAGAAAAAAGTACCTGGAATTTTTCCTCTTGCGCTCACTACAACTGCTTCAGGGGAATCAACTTATATGCAGACAGCAGAAATGCTCCTCTACGGGACCGGTAATACTCTTTATGAAAATGGTAAGTGGGTTGTTACCAGCAAAGGTTTTTTAAATATGCTGAAATTTATCAGCACAGTATACAAGGAACATCTTGGCGTTAGGATGGGGATAGCTCTAAATCCCCAATACGGAAATATATTAACCACAACTTTGGCTCCTAAGCAACAGGTAGGAATTATACTTGATGGATGCTGGTTGGACGGTATATGGCTTAAAAGATTTCCTGAAACATCTAAAGTATATAAATTTATTCCAATGCCAACAGAATTCGGGCAGGCTCCCAAATATACTTCAATGTCAGGTGGATGGGATTTAGCTATAAGTGCAAAATCTTCAAAAAAAGAGCTTGCATTAAATTTCATTAATTTTGCATTGAATAAAAAGAATCTACTTAGATATGTTCTACTGGTTCAAAATCTTTCAACAAGAAAAGATGTAGCTGCTTCCAAAGAATATCCTGAACACTTGAAACAGGCAACAAAATTTCTGGAGTTTACACACTTTAGACCTGCAAATCAGCATTATCCTTTTGTTTCTACCCAACTGCAGACCGCAGTAGAATCAGTAGCAATAGGGAATCCTCCTTTACAGGTCATGAATGCTTATGCCGCATCAGTAGAGCGGGGAGTGGGTAAGGGGAATGTTGTCAGGTTATACAAATGATCCTCTGAACTAGAATTTCAAAATTTATGTTTTTTTAGTTAGATTATTCTGGAAAGAATTTTAAACTTTCCAGAAATATAATTTACAGTATTTTTTAAAGATAATGATTTTTGTCTTAGTTTATTTAATTAAAAATTTTCTTCGTTCCATGTATTCATCAGTAACTCTCCAAAAAGTGTGTTTGCCCAGGCGAACCATTTTCTGGAATAATCAAATTGATTGTCTGCATTAATACCCTCATGAATGAAGTAGGTGCCTGCATGTGTATTTTTTATAAAATCAATACATTTTCTCTTTTCTTTAAAATCTATGGAAGTCAATGCCTGAATAATAATTCCTATTGGCCATACATATCTTCTTCCTGTATGAACACTTCCCATGCCTGTAATATCTTTTCCTTCAAAAAACCATGGGTTATCTGGAGACAATAAGAACTTTCTTGTATTTCGGTAAAGTTCATTTTTTACATCAATACATCCTAAATATGGAAGTGATATTAAGCTTGGCACATTAGCATCATCTATTAGAATATGACTGCCGTATCCATCTACTTCATAAGCAAATATTTTCCCGTATTTTTTATGTTCTACTACACCATATTTATATATTGCAGTTTCTACTTCTTCTGCAAGTTCTATACACTGTTTTGCGAAATCAGCGTCTTCATAAATTTCTTGCATAATTTCTGCTATCTGTTTTAGAGAGATAATTGCAAAAAAATTTGCAGGTATTAAAAAAGGAAGAATTGTTGCATCGTCTGAGGGCCTGAATGATGAAGCAATTAAACCAACAGGTTTAACTGGGTTGCCGAGCCCGTTATCGACTAATGTGTCTGTTGCTACAGGTGTTAATCGTTGAAATCTATAATAATCATCACGTTCCTTACGTTGTTGGTTCTTAAAAGTTTGATAGATTATTTTGGCTGATTTTTCCCAACTGGAAGTAAATACTGAAGAATCTTCAGCAGTTTTATAGTATTTGTAAGATAGCCTGACATGATTGCATAATGAATCTATCTCCCATTTTCTCTCATGCAGTTCAGCTTTCATATCAGTAAAATCTGTCATCCAGGGAGAGTTACCTTTATCTTTGTTAAAAGAGTTGGCGTAAGGATCAATACTAATATATTTAGATTGTCTATTGATAACTCCTTCAATCATTTTTTTCAGTTTTAAATCTTCTTTAATAAGAGGAAGATATGCTGACACCTGTGCTGTTGAATCTCTTAACCACATAGCATCAATATCACCGGTAATTACATATGTATCTGGTACACCATTAATTTCACTGTAATACGTTGTAGTATCCAACGTATTGGGAAAACAGTTTTCAAAAAGCTTTGCCAATTCCCTATCTTTTGCTTCTATTTTTACTGTGTTGATAAATGATTCAACAGCTGTTGATTTAAATAACTTTTTCTCGGGCCGTTTTCCATTAATTAATTTATCAACTGCTTCATCAGCGGTATAAACTGCAGTAGTTACTCTACCTGTTTTTTTATCATAGTTATATATTGATTCACCCATGCTATTCCACCTTTTCTGTTTTTAAGAAATTAGAATAAGTTATAATTAGTACATTTAAAATTATTTTTAAATGTTTATTTACTTCAAACTCTTAAGTTTTGTTTGTAATAAGTTCCATTACATCTCCAATAGTTAAAATTCTGGAAGGTCTTATTCTTTCATTAATAGCAACATAATCTGATTTAATTTGTTCCTGCCACTGTGTGCTTGAATAGTAATCATATTTTTCACTTAGCCATTGATTAACTCTTCTATATTCTATTGGAATTTCTATTGCTGTGAACTGTTTTCTTTTCATTAACTAATTACAGCCAACCTAATTGTGATTTTAGACTTTAAATTCTTTGTCGTTAAAATCTCCGACAAACATATAACCTGGAGAGTGAGTTATCATTAAAGGAGGTTTAGCAATCATTGCAGCTTTTTGAGGAGTTACACCACATGCCCAGAAAACAGGAATTTCATTGTAATTAATGTTTACTGAGTCTCCGTAATCGGGGGTATTAATATCTTTAATTCCAATTTTTTCAGGATTACCTAAGTGTATCGGACAGCCATGAACCGAAGGGTAACTGTGTGTTATTTCTGTAGCTTTTACTGCATCTTCGGGAGTAAATGGACGCATACTTACTACCATTGGAGTTTCTTTGAATTTACCCGCTGATTTGCACATAATATTAGTATTATACATAGGCACATTTTTATTTGATGATATATGCCTGATTTCAAGTCCTGCTTCAAGAAGTGCCTGCTCAAATGAAAAACTGCATCCTAGTAAAAAAAACACAAAGTTATTCTGCCATAAATCAATAATGTTTTGACGCTCTTCTATAAGGTTTCCATTTTTATAAATTCGGTATTTAGGTATATCAGTTCTTATATCTCCATCTTTAGCTATATATTTTGTTTTAAAGCTACCTGTATCTCCTACTTCAAGGACAGGACATGGTTTTGGATTGCGTTGTGAGAACAACAGGAAATCATAAGCCCAACTTTCTGGAAGAATTACTAGATTTGCCTGTACAAATCCCTTAGCCTGTCCACTTGTCTGGTTTTTAAATTTACCTTCTCTTACTGCCTGTCTTAATTCCTGCGGAGTCTTGTAATATTTCATTTTTATTTTAAATTTTAGTTTTTTAAATTAACCATTTATCATTAAAAATCAGAATTTATCCATTTATTTAGAAAGTTTAGATATTCAGATTCCTGTCTGTAAAGAATTTGAGCTTCGTTAACGGATGTTTCTTCAAAGCATATATTTTGTCCAGGATGTTTCTGGGCAATTAGCGGGATATCTACACTGATGACATTAGCTATTCTTGTATAGCCTCCAGTTGTCTGATGATCACTCATTAATATTATTGGTTTTCCGTCTTCAGGAACCTGAATAGTTCCGGTATTGGCTGCACCTGAAATTATATCTGCTCCTTGTTTGTGTTTAATAGAAGGTCCCTCAAGTCTATATCCCATCCGATCAGCAGAATTGCTGATTTTATATTCTGATTGAAAAAACGTTTTAATTCCTAGTTTGGTAAATGAATCTAAATCTGGTCCGGTTATTACTCTTATTTTCACTTCCGAGTTATAGTCAGGGATGTAATATCTGGAAACTCCCACTCCTATTTTAGAGTTTAGAGGTGTATTTGCAGATAGAATATCACCTTTTATTAAAGTTCTTCCAAATCCTCCGATTTTTCCTTTTACATAAGTTGATGAGCTGCCTAGAGTTCGAGGAATATCAAATCCACCTGAAACAGAAATATATGCTCGGATCCCATTAATGGGACGGCCAAATGCGAGTACTTGATCTTTTTCTATTTTAAATGTTTTCCATAAATCTACAGGTTTGCCGTCTACTGATGGTGATATGTTGGCTCCGCAAATTGATATTACTGTTGTTTTAATAGCAATAAATTCCGGTCCCTGCATAGTAATTTCAAGAGATGCAGAATTTGGATTATTGCCCAGAAGAATATTACTAGTTTTGTATGCGAATTGGTCCATTGCTCCGCTGATAACAACTCCGTTCTGTTGAAAACCGTAGCGTCCGGAGTCCTGAATTGTTGAATATAAACCAGGTTTTATTACTTTGAAAATATTCATATTAATCTAAATAAGGTGGTTTAATTTCTATTTTATTTTTAATAAGTTCTTTCTTTAAGGATTCCGCAAATAGTAGCGCATTACTGCTGTCACCATGAATGCATACAGTATCTGGTTTAATAGATATGACTTTATTATTTATTGATAGTACCTGCTTATCTAATATCATTTTTAACACTCGCTCGATAGCCTGCTTTTCATCAGTTATCATAGCATTTTTCATTGAGCGTGGAGTTAAGGTACCGTCGTCCATGTAATTTCTGTCAGCAAATACCTCATTGGCTGTTTTAATTCCTTTTTTTTCAGCTTCTTCAATTAATAGACTTCCGCATAAACCATAAAGTATTAAATCAGAATTAAAATCATGTACTGCATCAGCTATTGCTTTTGCCGTTTCCCTGTTCACTGAGGCAAAATTATAAAGAGCTCCATGAGGTTTTACATGATTCATCTTTACATCATTAATCATGCAGAAAGAATTCAGAGCTCCGATTTGGTAAATTATCATGTTATATATTTCTTTGGAAGAGGAGGGGAGTAGCCTTCTTCCAAATCCGAATAAATCATTAAATCCTGGATGTGCTCCAATTGAAACCCCGTATTTTTTAGCTTTAATTACTGTTTCATCCATAACATTATGATCACCGGCATGGTATCCACAGGCTATATTTACACTGGAAATACAATTTAGGATTCCATCAACTTCGCCAATATTGTAATGTCCGTAACTTTCTCCCAAATCACTATTTATGTCAATTTTTCTCATTTCTGTTTTCCTTTATTCTTTTCTGATATTCGTTTTTGTCAATTGGTATAAACTGTATTAGATTGCCAGGCTGGAGCAGAAAGGGTTTTTTATTATTTATATTAAATAATTGTAATGGTGTTCTACCGATTATCTGCCATCCTCCAGGAGAATCCAAAGAGTAGACTCCGGTTTGTTTGCCGGCGATCCCGACAGACCCTGCTTTTACTAATGCTCTCGGGGTTTTAAGTCTTGGAGTTGCAATTCTTTCATCCATTCCACCGAGATATGGAAAACCTGGACTGAATCCAAGCATGTAGACAAGGTATTCCGGTGCTGAATGAATTTTAATAACATCTTCAATGGTTAAATTGTTTACTGATGCAACATTATCAAGATCCTGACCGCTTTCGCCACCATATAATACAGGAATTACGATTTTTTCGGGAGGTGGTAGATTTTCCTGCTCACTGCCAGTAATCAGATCTTTAAGCAGACTGATTAAGGAGCTGTAATTAAGTATTTCAGGATTATAGAACACTGTAAGGCTTGTGTAAGTAGGGACCCATTCAATGATTCCCTGGATATTTTTACCTTCCAATAATAAAGCTAATTTACGAATATTTGAATTTATTTCCGGGCATATTTTGTTTTCGAACTGTATTATTAGTGAATTATCACCTAACGGTTTAAAAGTAAATTCCATTTTTTAACCCTTTATCAGTTTAAATAAACTTCCCGTAAGCGTTTCATATGCCAAAAATGCGGTCAATGCAAACGACAACCAGCCGAGAATTGTCATATATATAGGATGTCTGTAATCTTTAACTATCCTTTTATTATGTGCTGCTAGAAGAATAGCTCCCAATGCTAATGGCAGTATTAAACCGTTAAATGCACCTGCAAAGATAAGAAGCATCACCGGACGTCCGATAAATATATAAATTATAGTCGAAAAACATATAAAAAATATAATCCATCTATTCTTATATTTATCTATTGATTTATGAAATATTGATAAAAAAGTTACAGAAGTATAAGCAGCTCCAATTACAGAAGTTACTGCAGCAGCCCATAAAACAACACCAAAGAAGATAAGGCCTATTCTTCCCGCTGCATATACGAAAACACTTGCTGGTGGATTTGCCGGATCGAGTTTAAAACCTGTCGAAACGACACCAAGTACAGCTAAAAAAAGTAATATTCTAATTAGAGAAGATAATCCAATTCCCAATAGAGAAGTTCTGGTAACATTTCCAAGCTGTTTTTTCCCGCAAACACCTACATCTAAAAGTCTATGCGCACCAGCAAATGTAATATAACCGCCTATTGTTCCTCCTACTATCGTGACGATTGCAAGAAAACTCATGTTTTTAGGAAATACAGAATACTTAAAAGCCTGAAGATAAGGAGGATTATTTGCAAACATGACGTATGCTATAACTATTATCATTAATGCTCCGAGAATCTTTACTAACCTATCCATGGCAATGCCGGCTTCTCTGCTTAGAAATATCATAATACAGATAACAGCTGTAATAACTGCTCCTAGGGTAGTATTTAGACCGAAAAGAGCATTTAGTCCCAGACCGCCTCCTGCAACATTTCCAATATTGAAAGCAAGCCCACCGAATACAATAAAAAATGAAACAACGTATCCTAGTCCTGGAAAAACAGCATTGGCTATATCCTGTCCTTTTTTTCTGGTTACGGCAATTATCTGCCAGATATTTACCTGAATTATAGCATTGAGGATTATTGAGATCAGGACGGCAAAAGCAAAACTAGATAATAGCTGTTCAGTAAAAACCGCAGTTTGAGTCAGGAAACCGGGTCCAACAGATGAAGTTGCCATTAAGAATGCAGCCCCCAGCATTGCTGCAAAACGTTTATCATTTACAATAATTTTCCGGCCTGATTTTTTGGGCATAAAATCACTTCTTCCTTTTGTATTTGATATAAAAAAGTAGAATGTAGATAATAAAAATTAATTCTTATAACAGTGTATTGCAATTAGGATCATAAAAAATAATGATACTATCATTACCAACTCTCCGTTTTTTATACTATTTAAATTAGTTAGTTTGAAGCGATAGTAGTGCAAGTTACATATAATGCATATGGTTGCGAGTTAGAATAAAATAAATATTCTAACTTATTTTAGGAGGATGATATTCTTTATTCAAATCAATTTTTTCAACATATGGTCCGTTCCAATCCTGGATAAACATATCTTTTAACTGTTTAGCAGGCCCTTTGCCATGTATGATAATATCTATATCCCTGGTATTGTTGAAATAACTCCATTCCCAATTACCATTGCCTATCCATGTAAGATCATCATCTATTACAAAATATTTACAATGTTCTACCCGTGTATATGGAATAAAATTGTCCTTCAGCTGTGGAATTGAACTTATTTTTACATCAATATTGGGAACTGCTGCCAAACTTTTTACAAAATCAATATTCGGTTTATTGTTGTTCCAGTTTGAAACTATAAATTTAATTTTAACTCCACGTACAGCTGCTTTGCGAAGAGCTACTTCAAGAGCATCCCAATATCCAACAAAACCATATCCTTTAGCCGGGCTATAGCTCATAACCTGAAATACTGCTTCTTTTTTTGCCTTGTTAATTAACTTTACGAACTGATCCTGTCCCCAATCAACACAATCAGGGTTCATTATTTTTGGGCTGAATGCTGGATGAATGCTAAGAGTTTCATCATTGTATTTTATATTTATCGGTCTTTCTACACTTACTACAGGTGCATCGACAGGAGGAAGTTTTCTGTATACTCCTGGATGTTCAGTAAGACTTCCTAGTTTACACATTTTCCAGTCTAAATTAAAAATCATTAATATAGTTGACGCCAGTTCTCTGTTTCTAATTCTTACGCCGATATTATGTATTTGTTTCATGGCGGTCCAGCCGAAATTCGAACTTCCAACATATACATTTTCGTTATCTACGACCATATATTTTGCATGCATGACTCCGCCGGTAATTTTATTCATAGGCAGAACTCTTATCTCAATATTTTTTATTCCTTTTAATGACGCAACTGTATCCTTACTTAAATAATATAATGTTTTATCCAAAATGATTTTTATTTTAATACCGCGTTCAGCTGCTTTTTTTAATGCATCTATAAAAAGTTCTAATGATTTACCTTTTTTGCTATAGAGATATAAAGAACCGAAACAGATATTTTTTTGAGCTCCATTTACCATATCAACCCAAACATCTCTTGTCCATTTCATATTAGGCTGTTTGAGGCTTGTACCTTCCGGAACCGTTTGAGTTAACTCAAAGTCAGAAAATTTATTTTTTGAAGCAAAACTACTTAAAGAAATAATAAAACATATTATAAACATCAATAATTTAGTTTTTTGCATAGAAAAATCCTTCCTAAGGTATGTTATGATGATTTATGAGTTTAATATTTATTATATTTAATAAACTATTTTAATCAAGAAAATACATTTCTGATGTGTTTAATGTTATGTGCTTAATAATCATTGTTTAGGTTTTATATATATTTTTGTAAGTAATTTTATTCTAGTTTTTATACTATAATAAAATAGATATATAAGAGTAATTTTTTATGATTATTCAAATATAAACATTTGATCGAATATGATTTTTCATTTTACAGTTAATAACTTAAGATTTCAAAGGCAAATTCTTCATGATTATTAATGACGATTTATCT
>DASCNA010000005.1:0-18281 GCA_036011305.1 Victivallales bacterium | reverse complement strand
CGAAAATAAAAACATCGTTTATTGGTAAATTAATATGGAGTTTTATGTTAATATTTATATATTAATATTTTATTATAATTTAAACACGTATATAATAAAACAAATTAATTGTTATTGTTGAATTATTTTATTTTAACCTTATTCTGTTTATTAAAATAGATTTTTATCTTATCATTTATTTACTCTTACTCTTTTTTTATGAATACTAAAACTATTGATCACAAAATTAAAAATAAATTAGGTTTACATGCAAGGCCTGCAGCTGTTTTTGTACAGCTTGCTTCCGAGTTTAAATCAGATATAAAAATTGAAAAAGACGGTGAAACTGTTGATGGAAAAAGCGTCATTGGGTTACTGATGCTAGCTGCAGGATTTGGAACTGACATAAAAATAATTGCTACAGGTACAGATGCAAAATCGGCCATATCAGCTATAAAGAATTTAGTTAATCACAGCACCGAATTCAATGAGGAATAATGATTGAGAAAAAAACACCAAAAGAGGAAATTAAACTAACCGGTGTACCTGCCTCTCCAGGTATAGCCATCGGTACTGCACTTGTCCTCGGAACCTTAGTCGACAATATTGAAAAAAAAAGTATTTTGTTTGAAGAAGTAGAGGATGAGTTAAACCGTTTTGAAGAAGCAATTGATATTACAAAAAAACAAATTTTTGCTATACAAAAACAAGTTCAGAAAGAATTGAATGATGACCAGGCAAGAATATTTGATGCTCACCTGCTTATTCTGGATGATCACATTCTAATAAACAGCGTAAAAGAAGAAGTAAAAAAAGAATTGATTAATGTCGAATATGTTTTTAATAATAAGATACAATTTTATATAAAAGCTATAAGCAAAATAGAAGATCCATATATACGTGAACGTGGAGCTGATATTCGTGATGTGGGATCCAGGGTTATAGCCAACTTACACGGTCATGATATTGAATCTCTTAAACATCTACCTGGACAGCGTATAATTGTAAGCCCTGATTTAACACCTTCAGACACAGTTTCTCTTGACAGAGAGAATGTTCAAGCATTTGCTACCGCGACCGGCAGCAGAACTTCCCATGCAGCCATAATGGCGAGATCCATGAAAATTCCCGCAGTTCTGGCAATTAAACAGCCGATATCCCAAATAAAAACTGGCAATATTGTCATAATAGATGGTTATGCCGGTATTATTACAGTTAATCCATCAGCCAAATCCCTTAATTTTTATGCACAGAAAGAAACTCGAGGCGGAAAAATAAGGGAGAATCTTATAAAGGAAAGCAATCTGCGTCCTGAAACAATTGATGGTTTCAGGGTTCAGTTAGCAGCAAATATCGAATTCATTGATGATATAAGCGATGCTAAAAAATACAGAGCTGCAGGTATAGGACTATATCGTACAGAATATCTTTACATTAACAGTAAAGAGCTGCCAGACGAGGAAGTTCAATTTAACAACTATAAAGATATAACCGTAAAAATGAAAGGAAGCCATGTAGTCATTAGAACTCTTGACATCGGCGGAGATAAACTTAAAGATAACTTAAGTCTTAATTATGAAGATAATCCGTTTTTAGGTTATAGAGCTATCAGGCTTTCGCTCGGGTTTCCTGAACTTATGAAAACTCAATTACGTGCCATATTGAGAGCAAGTGCTTACGGGAATATAAAAATCATGTTTCCAATGATAAGCTGCATGGAAGAATTAGATAAAACACTCGAAATTTTAAATACTGTAAAAGCTGATTTAAAAAAAAGAAAAATACCGTTTAATAATGATCTTGAAATAGGCACTATGATAGAAACTCCGTCAGCAGCTTTAATTGCTGATAAACTGGCTGAAAAAGTAGATTTTTTCAGCATCGGAACGAATGACCTTGTGCAATATACTTTAGCTGTTGACAGAAACAGTGAGAAAGTTGCATATCTTTATCAACCTTCCCATCCCGCTATTTTAGCTCTTATCCGTAATATAACTGATGTAGCTAAAAGAAACGGTATATGGGTGAGTGTTTGTGGAGAAATGGCTGGAGACCCTCAGTACACCCCGCTTCTACTGGGGATGGGCGTACATGAATTAAGCATGAGTCCTGTTTCAATGGGATTAATAAGAAGTATTATAAGAAACACAAGAATGTTTGAGGTCGAAAATATTGCAGAAAATGCTTTAGAATGTTCGACAGCTAAATGTGCCCTGAAATTATCTCTGGACTACCTAAAAAAAATTGAACCGGATATTTATAATTTATCAATTAAGGGAGAGTAAATAATTACAAATATATTTTAGTATATATTAGATTTATGTTGACATAAGATTATAAATCTCTTATATTCTTAGTTAATATCGAATAATTTAATGGAAAACAAATAACACATTTATAACTATGATAGAATTGAAAGACTTAATGCAGCCTGAAATTATTTGGTGCTTCGTTGGTATTGTTTTATTAATTGCCGAATTTATGCTTCCTGGTTTTGTAATATTTTTCTTTGGTATTGGTGCATTTATCGTATCTATACTCTGCTTAATTTTTAATATCCCGCTAAATACCCAACTGATTATATTCATTTTAGCTTCAATAATATCTCTATTTGTTTTAAGGCGCTGGTTTAGATCTATATTTAAAGGAATGACCAGCAATAAACCTAAAATGCCGAAAAACATTGATTCATATGTTGGTGAGACAGCAGTAGTAACTGAAAAAATAACACCTGATTCCAGCGGAAAGATAGAATTTCACGGAACTCAGTGGAAGGCTGTCTCTGCAGAATACCTTGAAAAGGATGATATTGTACTCATTATCAAACAAAATAATTTAACATTTGAAGTAAAAACCATAAAAAAATAAAGGAAAGGTAATATGCCAATCTCACCAGCGACCATTATTTTAATTGTAGTGATCATCTTTATACTAATCATTATCATAAAAAGTATAAAAATCGTTCCTCAGAAACAAGCCTATATTGTCGAACGTTTAGGAAAATACAGAGATACGCTTGAAGCAGGCTTACATATTTTAATACCTTTTCTTGATAGAATAGCATATATCCATACACTTAAAGAGCAGGCTGTTGATGTACCTCCTCAGGCATGTATTACACAGGACAATATATCTGTAGAAGTTGACGGAATACTTTATATGCAGGTTCTTGATCCGGCAAAAGCTTCTTATGGTATAGGTAATTATGGTTTCGCTTCAATACAGTTAGCACAAACAACAATGCGTAGTGTTATGGGAAAACTCACTCTGGATAAAACTTTTGAAGAAAGAGAAGTTATAAACAGAACCATTGTAGATGCTGTTGATAAAGCTTCAGATCCATGGGGCGTAAAAGTAGCCAGATACGAGGTTAAAAATATTACTCCTCCTCAGAGCATCAAAGATGCAATGGAAAAACAGATGCGTGCTGTCAGAGAAAAAAGAGCTATTATAGCTGAATCTGAAGGGCAGAGAGCTGCTGCTATTAACAGAGCTGAAGGAGAAAAACAGGCTGCAATAGCACGTTCCGAAGGTGAAATGACAAAAACTATCAATATAGCTGAAGGTAATGCAGTTCAAATCAAAAAAATAGCAGAAGCTACAGGTACTGGGATAAGAACTGTTGCATCGGCAATTAATGAAAAAGGCGGAATGAATGCCCTTAACTTAAGAGTAGCAGAACAATATATTACTCAATTCGGAAACCTTGCTCAAACAAATAACTCAATGATTATACCAACTGATTTAGCAAATATCGCAGGTATGGTTAAAGCTGTAACAACCGTTGTAAAAAATACAGAATCAGATACGGCAAAAAAATAATAATTTAACTCAATAAAGCAACAGTCAGCTGCCTATTTTATAATGCAGCTGACTGCCGCTGATAGATACATAACCGTCAAATAAACCCCGCACTTGACTCGAAAAAGCAAATATCCTTATAAATATCAAAATCATAGCATTCCATATTACTTTTTAAAAAATTATATTTACATGTAATATCAGATTATTAATTCCCTTCCTGAAATCAATAAAAGTTATTGCATATTTCTACATGAATAACTATATGAAATTTATAAATTTCACCTTACCAATCACCGCCAACATCAATATAGAACTGCGGAGCAGAAGAATAATCACTATTTGTTCTATACACAGGAACACCTAGGGATAACTTGAAAGGTATAGAGCTTATCTGAGGTATTGTAATTTGCAGGGAATAACCGACCCCTACATTGACATTAGGACTCCAGTGCCAGGGATCTTCCCATGCATTACCGACATCCACAAACGGAGCTCCCTTTATCCATTTATATATAGGATGCAAAACTTCTGCTGTAATATTCATCATAGATTGACCTCCTGTAGGCATACCGTTTGAATTTAGAGGCGATACTCTTCTAAACTGAAAACCTCTAATAGACGGCTGACCTCCAAGAAAATATCTTTGATATATCGGCACAGCACCAGGATCACCTATCCCCTGAACTGTACCAATATCGAATCCTAAATGCAGAACTAGAAACTTATCGAAGAAATTCCAATAACCACTTGCTTTACCATCTAATCTATAATAGTTGGAACTTGACGCTAAGAGCTCAGTAGCAAGCTCTGAATTAAAAGATAACAGATAACCTGAAGTAGGTGATACTAAACTGTCGCGAGTATCTCTCTGCAGACCGAATAACAGGGCGCCTCTTCGGCTTCCGGTCTCTTCCCTATCTCTGAAACTTTGTGAATAATTATCGCTCATATCTGATACATTAACAAAGTCCAGTATATAACCGAGGTTCCAGCTGTTAAACTCACTAAATGGTTTGGCTACTCCAAATTGGAATCCAATATGCCGTTCATTCCAGTACTCATAAGTACGATCATGAAAGAAACCGTTAACATCGAGCCTCAATGGTATTCCAAACAGCCATGGCTCTACAAAATTAAGAGAAGCATCCTGTCTCTCTGTACCGTATTGCAGGAATAAATTTACTCTCTGTCCTCCCCCTCTAAAAAAATTAGCGGGATCTGTTATATCAAAATTGGATTCTGATAAAGATAGGCGTCCTGTGAGACCGTTATACTGAGAGTATCCTGCTCCAATTGAAGCATGCCCTGTTCCCTTTTCCTGAACCTCATAATTTATATCTTTTTCTCCGGGTATTGGAGAGGACGTAGTATAAGCATCTACTTTTTTGAAGTAGTTCATTGCCATCAACCGAGATTTACCTGCCTTCATTGCACTGTTATTTACAGGTTCTCCTGGCTGAATCTGTTTTGGAAGCTCTCTTCTAATAACATAATCTTTTGTTATTTTATTTCCTGAAATATTTACATTTCGTATATTGTAAGCCCGTCCTTCCTTAATATTAATAACAATATCAACAATATGTGTTTTGAAATCAGGTTTTAAGTCGCTTTTACATTTGAAGTTTGTATACCCCAGATTATCAAATATTTCAGTAATTGATTTAATTATATTTTCTTCTTTTTTATAATCATAATATTCACCTTCTTTCAAAGTAATTAATTTACCTATTTTCTCATCTTTAAAAACATGATTGCCTGATACAGTAACCTTTCCTATTTTATACGGTTTGCCTTGATAAATTTTAAAAATTACATTTATATAATTACTGTCATCTTTTACAGGTTGGGTAAATAATTTTACTGAAAAATCAAGATAGCCTTTCGTCCAGTACAGGTTTCTTAATCTGAGTTCATCCTGTTTTGCAACAGTTTTATCATAAAGCCCCCAGTTAAATACCCAGTTTAGATAAGAGTGGGAAGTTTGTACTGTTTCTTTTAATGTCCAGTCTGAAAAAACCGTATTGCCTTCAAATATTACCCGATTAACTTTCAATCTGAGGTTTTCCTGAATGTGAAATGTTAAAATTAAATCTCCGTCTTTACCTTTTTCTGTAGAAGAATAAACATTTACATTATAATAACCGTCATCTTTATAAAGCTTTCTAATACTTTCGATACTTTCCTGTAATAATTTGGCACTTAGAGGATCAGATTCACTTAATCTGATATGCTCCATTATTTTCTGGGTAGTAAACTTTTTATTGCCCCTTATTAAAATCTGTTCAATTCTCTGAGTATTTTTCAGTACAAATGAAATATTTATTTTATTCTTTGAAGTTGTGATTTTTGCTTCGATATCAGAAAAATAACCTGTATCATAAAGTTGTTTTATGTCCCTGTTAAGCCTTTCCTGTGAAAAGGTTCTACCTGATTTTAACTGAATATTATATTTTAGAAGTTCAACCGGCACCTTTAAAGCGCCTGTCTGATCAAAATATATTTTATTTACCTCTAAAGCATTTAAAATGAAAAATGAAAAATATAATAAGAGAATAAAGAAAATATTTTTAAGCATAAACTACAAACTGATGCATTCAAATTTCCATCTAAAATTGGACTTTCTATTTTATACGAGCATCTTTTCAATCATAATAAATCCAATTAAGGTCAATAGAATATGCCGGGCAGACATTAAATTTGGCATTAATTAAATATTTTAATGGATGTTTTTTTTATTTTTTTATATAAAATTCTATTCAGTATCCATGTTTTTATATTTTCGTTATTATTAATATTATTGAATAAATAGAAAATAAATTCAAACATAAAAATATTGCGTTAAAGAGTTTACCATGACATGCTCTGACGAGCATAAAATGATACAGGTGTCCCGACGGCTGGAATATTATAATTCGAGCAGAAATGAATATATTATTTAAACAATATATGTCAAATTTTATAGCAAATAAATTTAATAAAAATCTATTTTATATACGGATTAATAATTTATTATGTAACTTTTATTAAAATATTTGACGCTGATGTACAATTATTTCTTTTTATAAAATAACAATGTTTTTAAATCTAAAAGCAGTTAATTTCATAGACAATAAAGAAGTGGCAAAACATGCAACCATATGGTTAAATACCAAATAGCAATATTCAAATTTCAAATAAGATTCAATAATATAAGTTAAATAATGGTCACTGAATAATTAAATTTTAGTCATTATCGAGACAATAAGCCGTAGCAGTGGTAACCACTGCAAGGTGAAATTAACGATGAGAATGTTAAAAATTGGATTATAAAATCATAATAATAACTGTTTAGTAAAAATAAAGTGCAAGGAAAACTGAGTTACACTGCTTAAAACCTTGCACTTGTTCTAGTGTTTTTATAGATAAACATTTAACTATTATATTGTTATGACTTGCTCAGTGTCCATTAAATATAGGAAACTTATAAAAGACATTATTATCTGTTTATCTTTCATCTGATATACTGCAGGTGTTGTGCAATACTGAACCAGTATTAATTACCTTAGTCCAATGTTTTTCTATGCAATATAACATATATTGCTCCCAATACGGTTATCACAACACCAATCAGCGTATACATATGGGGTGTTATACCCCAGATTACGAAATCAAAACAACCAGCAAAAAGAACAGAAAAATACATCATTGGCGAAACAATTCTCACGCAGGCGTACTGTAAGGCTTTTGTCATTAAAAACTGAAAAAAATAGCCGAATACCCCAATTAAGATCAAGAATAAAAACTGGATTAAATCCGGCATAGAAAAATCAAATATCATAAGTATTCCTGATAAAATTGTGCAGAAAAAGAAAAACCATAACAGAATATTACTAAACTGAGAGCTGTCTTTTGCCAGCATCAATCTTAAGCAGACAAAAGAAACAGCTGCGCATATGCCGCCAATAAGTCCGATAAATGAAGCTGACTGTAAAATGTTTCTACCCGGATTAAGAATAATAATAATTCCAATAAAACTTAGGAATATACCTCCTAAAACTTTTTTATCTGTCTTCATGCCAGTAGCAATGAATAGAATAATTGGCACAAATACAGGAAACGTATTTTCAAGCAGAACCGCATTAGCCAATGGAATATACTGAATGGCAATAAAATAACAGGCAAGTGCAATAAAACCGAAAACACATCTGACTGACAGAATAACAGGAAATTTTATTTTAAATGAAAAATTTGCTTCCTTCTTAACTAAAGGTAATAAAATTAATAAACTGATAAGAAACCTGAAAAAAAGAAGGGTAAAATTACTTAACTGCCCATCAGTCAGTTTTACGAATACACCCATTACCGCTATTGACAATCCGGACAATAAAGCAAAGCAGACACCTTTTCCTGTATTATTCATTTTTTAACCTTAAAAGGAATTTTATTATTGATATACTCAAAGTTATTATATAATAATATTTAAAGTATTACTTTTTTCGAACTCTTTTTAACATATTTAATTTATAATCGGTCACAAAAAGGTCATGTCTCAAAATTATTTTATTGCAGGTGTTTCAACCGTAGCTGTTTTGTTTATTTTAGGCAGTTTAATTACTAAAACTGTTTATAAAAAACTGGACATAAAAAATAAATTCCTTCTGATTAGCACTACCGGAGATCTAAATAAATACTCTATATCGCTGCTTATTGTTACGTCAATTATATATTTTCTCTGTATGAAACATTTTAAATTTTCATATGAGCGAATGATATTTATTTATCTGATTATCCTGTTTTTTTATTCTGGAATTTTTACTTACATTGTTTATAAAGAAATATATAAATTAAATCTAAAAGCAAACCTAATTTTGCATTACTCATTATCAAGATTTATCAGACTCTTCGGACTGGGAATACTTCTAATGGTAATGTTTATATTTTTTTCTCATTATAAAATTTTCCATTAACCATTAACCATTAACCATTAACCATTAACCATTAACCATTAACCATTAACAATTAACAATTATCATGTATTGTCCTAAATGCGGTTATAAAACATTCGAATCTGATGAAGAAAAATCATATAAATGCAGCAGATGTAATTTCCAATTCTTTGTTAACGTCGCATCTGCTGTTACAGCAATCATTAGAAACAGTAAAAACGAAATACTTTTTACTATTAGAAAACATGATCCTGTTAAAGGTACACTTGATCTGCCGGGGGGGTTCACTGAATACGGAGAAACCGGCGAAGAAGCCATTACAAGAGAGGTAAAAGAAGAACTGAATTTAGATCTTACTAAAATCACATATCTCAAAACACTGCCTAATATATATGAATATGCTGAAGTAACATACAACACACTTGACTTAATCTATAATTGCGAGGTGCAGACTACTAACAAAATCATCCCTTCTGACGATGTATTTGACTTTAAATTCGTCTCTATTAAAGAAATAAATATTGATGATATAGGTTTAATGTCAGTTAAAAACTTAATTGATTTTTTAAAAGCAGAAGCAGGTAAACAATAACTTTATTTTTTGCTAAACTTCTATTATCCCCAACCCTGGTTTATCAGATAAAAACAGTTTCCCGCAATTATCTCCTAGACCTGTGTACGGATCATTTGTAATAAGTAAAAATGTATCTAAATCAGCATAATCAACTAAAGGCGATATCTGTGCAGCTGCTGCATTTCCAATAGAACTTTCAAGCATACATCCAAGCATAATTTTCATCCCGTGAGCCTTTGCTATATTAATCATCCTCAAAGCTTCTCTTATTCCTCCGCATTTCATAAGCTTGATATTTATAGCATCAACACATCCAATCAAATTAGGAATATTATTAGAATTAACTACGTCTTCATCTGCCATTATAGGAATATTCACATTTTCTTTGATTTTTCTTAGACCTTCAAAATTCCCGGGTTCTATCGGCTGCTCAATAAATTCTATATTAAACTCTTCAAGTCTGTTTATGTTTTCAATTGCTTCATCCACACCCCACCCAGTATTAGCATCAACTCTGATAATAGCATCTGTATGCTCTCTAATAGCTTTCATTATTTCAATATCATTTGGAGTACCTACTTTTACTTTTATGATAGGATAATCTTTAGCTTCTTTTATTTTTTTTACCATCATCGGTATATTATCAAGGCCTATCGTAAAACTGGTAACCGGAGTTTTTTCTTTATTAAGGCCGAAGTATTGATAAAGAGGAATATTAAGAAGTTTTCCAACTAAATCATGCAGTGCTATGTCAATTCCTGCAAGGGTCGAAGGAGCGTATGGAAATTTTATTTTCAAGTCCTCTAATATATCCTCTAATAAAAAAGGATTATCATCAATAATATCTGCAGCAGAATTTAAAACTTTACTGGAAACTTCAAAGTTTTCACCAAAATAATATTCAGAAGGCCTAATTTCACCATATCCTATAAATCCGTCCTTCTCTAATTTCACAATAAGAGAATCTGATTCTGACCTATCATCGCTACGGGCTGTTTTAAATGGATATTTCAGTTTAAGTGTTTTTATTTCACTTGTTAATTTCATTACTCACACCTTCCTGTTTCAGGTAAATATTAATTATTTGATAAAAAAATTAAAAATTTAGTAATTTCAGCTCTTTATATATAAAAAAATATAGCTTAACTCTATTTATATAATAATCAATCATTAAAATTAAGAAGAAATAATATGTTCAGAGCTCTAGTTTTATGTGTTGTATCTATATCATTAATAACAGTAACATCCTGTCAAAATACAAGTATGATAAAAGAAAAGCAAAATTCGGCTAAGGTAAATTTAGGAATAGATAATATCAATGATTATATGTCTGTTTTCGATAATAAAAGGGTTGGTTTAATCACCAATCCAACCGGTGTTAACAGCCAATTACAAAGCAGTGCAGATATATTGAAAGAAAAAATCAATCTTGTACTTCTATTTGGCCCAGAACATGGTATTAGAGGAGATGCACAGGCAGGAAAAGATGTAAAAAGCAACCTGGATAAAAAAACCGGACTCAAAGTTTACAGCTTATATGGACCTTCAGGAGGATTTGAGCCCACGACGCAGATGATGAGCGGGATTGATATTTTAGCTTATGATATCCAGGATGTAGGAGCAAGATTTTATACCTATATCTCAACTATGGCTTATGCAATGAAAGCGTGCAGAAAATATAATAAGACATTTGTAGTATTTGATCGACCTAACCCAATATCAGGTGATATAGTTGAAGGCGGCATGCTAAAATCAGGTTATCAGTCTTTTGTAGGAATGCTTCCAGTTCCTGTCAGATATGGTCTGACATGCGGTGAATTAGCCCGATACATAAATCATAAATTAAATATTAACTGTAATCTCTATATTATTCCTATGTCTGGCTGGAAACGCTCTATGTTTTGGAATGACACAGGATTACAATGGATAATGCCATCACCTAATGTACCTACACCTGATGCAGCTTTAGCATATTCAGGTACATGCTTTTTTGAAGGGACAAATGTTTCAGAAGGCCGTGGAACTACTCAGCCCTTTGAAATAATTGGAGCATCATGGATTAATCCCCAGGAACTGACTGATACTCTTAATATGCTCAATCTGCCCGGTGTAATATTCAGTCCTATATATTTCACTCCAACTTTCAGTAAGTTTGAAGGAGAAAATTGCGGAGGAGTAAATATTCATATCACAAATAAAGCTGTTTATAATTCTGTTGAGACTGCTGTTGCAATGATAAAAGTTATGCAGAGGATTTATCCTGACAAATTTGAGTTCAAAGCACCATCTAAAGGAAAATGGTGGATAGACCTTTTAACAGGAAGCTCTCTTTTACGGAGAAGTAATTATCCTTATTCAAAAATGAACAAAATATGGGATGCAGAATCGGCCAAGTTTAAAGAACAGTCAGCTTCATTCTACCTATATAACTAATAATTAATCATTAGTTTTCATTTATCCATGTATCAATCAGATATCGTGATATTGAACCTTTACTTGATAAGCGATGAGAAGATGCCTCATCGCCCCATTCACCAAATGTACTGAGATCTTCTGCAGAAAACCATTCTGCCGTTCTTATTTCCTCTTTATCAACTTTAATGTCAGAATCATCGGTATATGCCAGGAAACCAACCATTATAGAAGTTGGAAACGGCCAGGGTTGAGAAGTCTGATATATTACTTTATCCAATCTAATTCCAACTTCTTCATACACTTCTCTTTTAACAGCCTCTTCCAGGCTTTCTCCAGGCTCAACAAAACCTGCAAGAGTTGAATATACACCTTTACCCCAGGCTACATTATTTCCAAGCAAACATCGTTCTATGCCATCTTCTGAAGACTTATTTATCACCAGCATTATAACAGCAGGATCTGTACGCGGGAATATTTCATTATTACAATTGGGATTAGAACATACTTTCACATGACCGCCTTCAGCGCTTTTTGTAATATTTCCACATTTACTACAATAGCGATAATTTATGTGATTAAAAAGAATCCCCTTTGCGTAGGCTAATAACTTAGCATCTTTTTGAGTAAGAATAGATCGCACATTTCTCAAACTCACAAAACTGCATTCTCCTATAATATTAATAATCTCATTTTGTTTGTAACCCGAAAGGTCTATAGTAAAATAAGCTGTGCCTTTATCCAATCCTAAAAAAACAACATCTGAAGAAAGCTTAAGGAATTTTGCAGCTATATCTCCTGAACAAGTCACAGCTTTTGGCTGAATTAAAATATTTCCAATCCCACTTACTAAATTTTTATCGTTCCAGACAGGAATAATTTTAGTTTCAGGCTTAGATAGTTGACTCAATATCCAATCAGGTTTTTTCCGTAAGTAACCTGCTCTATCAAGATCATTTCCCGCAAAATCTAATTGAATATCTGACATTTAATAATATACCTCTTCAAAAAAGTTAAGGTCTGGCATTACTTATGACTACTAATTAATAATTGACAATCATTTTTTGTATTCCATTTCAATCTCTTCAAGAGTTTTCCCTTTAGTTTCAGGAATGGTAAATGAAATGAGGACATAACAAAATACAAAAAATGCTATAAGAAAAAACAGACCGCTATAGCCTATAATACTGCTCAAAGGCAAAAAGGCAGAGACAAAGAACATTCCGACTAAGCCACCAATGGTAAATGCAATAGATAGTCCTATTCCTCTCACCCTGTTAGGTAAAAGCTCCGCACATAATACTAAAATAACTCCCCCCGGACCAAAAGCAAAAAAACCGACAACTAACACTATACCGATTAATGTTATATAACCTTTTACTGGTGTTTCTGGTAAAATATAATTTAAAATACCTAATATAATTAAAGTAACCAGACCTTCGTAGAAATGCCAGATTTCCTCCTGGTTTAATTTATGGAAAGCAGAAAAATCTCTACCTTTTAGTAAATAGTAAATTGAATTAGAAAAGCTTCTATTACCTGTAAATCTTTCAGGTAGAGAAGATTGATCTATAATTTCGTCTGATTTATATACTACTTTAAAATAACCTCCTTCGCCTGACAGGGGAGCCAGGTTCAATTTTTTTATCCAGTATTCTGCATTTTTCATATTTTAAAATTCCTATGGCTATTAGATATAAATTAACTGATACTAAACTAATAATATAATTTAGTACTTGCAAATTGGTTAGAAGAACTGATATGAATTAATATAAAAAAACACGCGTTGAATTTATTTCTCAAAGCGTGTCAATATTTTTAGATGGTATGATTTAATACAAGAAACTCGAAGGGCATTCTAATTGATCATATTTATCTTTTGTAATTACTTTTAGAAGGGCGCTTCCATCATTATCTTTTGCCTGCACTGTAAATCTTCTTCGAAACATATTATACTCTTTAACAATATTAAACGATATTTTTCTACAGTTCTTTTCAGGAATAAGGACGGAACTTTTTTTACTAATATTATAAAATTCTACCATTTTAGGCTCCTTATAATGTTTATTAATATTATAAACATTATAAAATATAAAACAATTGGTAGTTTTCATTATTTTGTAAGTTATTTATGATAATGTATTTCATTTATTGAAATAAAATTTAAATTAAATATAAGAGTAATTTCAAAATTCAGGTTTTTGAGTTGATAACTTATTAAGCCGGCAATTCACAATGAGTGCAATAACTTTAGGTGTAAATTATGTATTATATTGGGATAATGTCAGGTACAAGTTTGGATGGTATAGATGCTGTACTTGTAAAAGATGTAAATGACAAACTTGTTTTCAGTGATTCATACACTACTTCTTTTCCAAAAGATCTAAAACAGGATATTTTAGAACTGCTTCTGACCTTTAAAGTTCACTTACTTAAATTGGGAGAAATTGATTCAAGATTAGGCATATGTTATGCTGATGCGGTAAATGAATTATTGAAAAAATCAGGAGTTGAACACAAAGAGGTTAATGTTATCGGCTGTCATGGGCAGACTGTTTTTCATTCTCCGAGAGGCAGTTTCCCTTTTACAATGCAAATAGGCGATGGTAATAAAGTTGCAGGTTTAACAGGTATAAAAACAGTTAATGATTTCAGAAGAATGGATATGGCGTTTGGAGGAGATGGAGCTCCGCTGGCTCCTGCATTCCACTTTGGATATTTAAGCTCTGATCAAGAAAACAGAATCATTCTTAATCTTGGCGGGATTGCCAATATAACTGTATTGAGCAATAGAAGAAACGATGTATTGGGATTTGATACAGGGCCGGCTAACTGTTTAATGGATTTGTGGATTCAGAAATGCAAAGGACTCAAATATGATGAAGATGGAAAATGGGCTTCGTCAGGTAAAGTAAATAAACAGTTACTAGATGAATTATTAAAAGAATCTTATTTTCAATTTGAGCCTCCGAAAAGTACGGGGAAGGAACTGTTTAATATTGAATGGCTGGAAAATGAACTGTCAAAGCTTAATGATATTAAACAGGAAGATGTACAGGCTACTTTATGTGATTTTACTGCTAAAACTGTAGCTGATGCAGTACTGAAATATTCTCCTGAAACTGAAGCTGTCTATTCATGTGGCGGAGGTGCTTTTAATAAATACTTTCAGCAGAGGCTGGGATATTATTTGAAAGAAGTGAAAATTTCTGTAACAGATGAATTAGGCATTCCTGTGCAATGGGTTGAAGCAATCGCTTTTGCATGGCTTGCCAAACAGAGAGTGGAATCAAAACCGGGTAACATCCCAAGCGTTACGGGTGCATCAGAAAAAGTCTTACTGGGGGCAGTTTATGAGTGTTGAAAAAAATAAAAACTCAGGGTTGGAATTGACTTATGATACAGAAAAATATCATAGGAAATTTAAAGCAGTTGATAAACTGATCAATAGTGATATTGATAATGGTTTTCCTGGCGCAGTACTTCTTATTATAAAGGATGGAAAAATAATAAAAGAAACAGCTTATGGGTATAAAAGCAGATATGATAAAACAGGAGCAGAACTGGAATCACCTGAAAAAATGACTGTTGATACAGTTTTTGATATAGCATCAAACACCAAGATGTATGCGACGGTGTTTGCTATAATGAAACTTGTCAGTGACGGTGTTCTGAATTTAGATAAGACTGTTCAAACATATATATCTGAATATAATAATTCAAAAGTTACAGTAAGGCATTTATTGAATCATTCAGCCGGTTACGGGCCTGAAATATGGTTTTTTCATCATAATAACCAATATGGCAAAGAGTTCTTTTCTCAAAACAGACTGCACACGTCAAGACTTCTCCTCGGTAAGGCTCCTTTTGAATATGAAACAGGATGTAAATCAATTTATTCAGATACGGGTTTTATGGTGTTGGGCATTTTGATAGAAAAATTAACAGGTTTAATGGAAGATGATTATCTATATAAAAATATATATCGCCCGCTGGGGTTAACTAAAACTTTATTTAATCCTCTACTTAGAGGTATTGATGTTAATAAAATTGCTGCCACAAGTTTAGGTAATGACTGTAACCATACATTAAACTATCCAAATATGCGACAGGAAGTTATCAGAGGTGAAGTTCAGGATGAAAAAGCCTACTACTCTATGGGGGGAGTAGCAGGGCATGCAGGCCTCTTTTCAAATGCTAAAGAAATTGCTATACTTGAACAAACTGTATTGAATGGAGGATATTACGGTAATCTTAAGGTGTTTGATGAAGAAGTCCTAAAAGATTTTATGAAACCTTCATCTACAGATCCGACCTTCGGGTGTGGGTGGAGAAGATATTCAAAGAATCAGCCAACTAGTTTTTTTGGCAAACATTCAAGTGAACAGGCTGTCGGGCACACGGGCTTTACTGGTACTGTAACTCTTATTGATCCTAAATATAAACTTGGCATTGTATTGTTAACTAATAAAATTCACTCTCAATGTGAACACAGACAGTATTATGAAGGTAATGATTACGATGTAGGTAAATATGAACCTGTAATATCTTCTATTTATAAAAGATTATAATAAATAAAATTAGGGGGGTGATTAGTTTTATATGAAGGGGAAAAACTTTTTTTTAAATATTATTTTTTTTGCGGTAATCAGCGGCGGGTTGTGTGGTTATGTTTTAGGAGTTATCGCTGGAATCCTGCCGATTTTTCATGAAAATATGGGATTCTCCAATGCCCAGATTTCATTTATAGCTGGAGCTATACTTCTTGGATGTGTTATATCAAGTATTTATACAGGTGTGCTTAATGACTGGATAGGAAGAAAGTATACCATGTCTATTACTTTTCTGTTTTATGCTGTAGGTGCAGCTATATTCTGCTTCAGTAATTCTTTTAGTTTTGTTTATGTTAGCAGGTTCCTGCAGGGCGTGGGGTTTGGTATGGCTGTTATAGTTATTCCTGTATATTTGACAGAAATATCCTCTAAATTAAATCGTGGAAAAGTAATAGCATCATTTCAGCTGGCATTAACTGGAGGTGTATTGCTGTCTAATGTTTTTAATTTGTTTTTGGCTACTAATTTGAATTGGAGAGCCGTTATTGCAGTTATTTTTATTGTCAGCTGTTTTCTGCTTTATTATACTGTTTTGCTTCCTGAATCCCCAAGATGGCTGTTTAGTCACGGAGGAAAGGAAAAAGCTAAAAATGCTTTGGAATGTCTTAATATCAAATTCAACAATAAACAGACGTGGGATGAAATAAGTATATTGGCTGATAAAGAAAAGGTTAATATATTAAAAGTATTGACCAAACGATCCAATGTGATTCCTATATTAATTGTTACTGCTGCTGTATCTCTAAATCAGCTATCAGGTATAAATGGTTTTCTTCAATGCAGTGTTACTATTTTAAAACAGACTGGTATCAGTTCAGAAGTAGTTGGTTTAATAGGTGGAATTTCAATAACCGGCATTAACTTTATTGCAACAATACTTACTTTGATATTTATTGAACGTCTGGGTAGAAGAAAAATACTTAAGATTGGTACTTTTGCTTTACTGGGGTTGACCATTCATATTATTGACAAAAAAGGAAAATATGAAAAACAAAAACTTGGCCCAGATTTTGATAATGGAGAAACATATCAAGTTGTTGTCAGAAGAGGTAATTTATTTGCAGCAACACTTAATTCTGAAAACTCATACTGTCTAGCAGGATGTACACTAGCTCCGGGTTTTGAGTTTGAAGACTGGACCTGTCCTGAAGAATCTGAACTGCTAAAAAAATATCCACAACACAAAGAAATTATAAAAAGTCTTTCAAGAGTATAAGAGCACATTGAAAATATATATTTCTATTATTTATTAATGTAGATTGTATAATTTGACTTAATTGAGTTAAAAAGCTATAATTATTAGAAAAATTGAGCTTACATTAAGTAATAATTATTAAATGAATAGTGATTATTACTTACTTTTTATATAGGTAGTGTTTATGATTAGTATTTTTAAAAAAACAGATGAAGGTCTACAGGAGATAGACGAGATAGAAAAAGATAGCTGGATCAATGCTATTAATCCTAATTATGTAGAGCTCAATGAAATAAGTAAGGCACTGGATCTTCCTGAAGAATTTTTAACAGACCCTCTTGATGTAGATGAACGACCTAGAATAGAAGTTGAAGATGATCATATTCTTATAATTTTAAGGGTCCCTTATTTCGATAAAAATCACCCTGAAATCCCATATAACACAATGCCTCTCGGGATAGTATATTCACCTAATCATATAGTTACAATCTGCTCAGCTGAAACTGAAATATTGACAACTTTTCTTGATAGAAGAATTAAAAAACTCTCACTAAAAAACAAGGAAAAATTTATATTTCTAATATTTCTCAGAACTGCTATTCTCTATCTAAAGTTCTTAAAACAGATTAGTAACATGACTGATAATCTTGAAAAAGAGCTCCATAAATCAATGAAAAACAGAGAGTTGATTAAACTTTTAGATAGAGAATAGCAGTTCTGAGAAATATTAGAAATATAAATTTTTCCTTGTTTTTTAGTGAGAGTTTTTTAATTCTTCT
>DASCNA010000004.1:0-1664 GCA_036011305.1 Victivallales bacterium | reverse complement strand
TTTATATAAAAGGTTGAGATGTTTTTTAATTGTAATTTGTCTGCATCAGTTTTATGAAAAAATCAAAAGGATGGTTCTAAACAGCAAAATATTCTTGCGCTATTATTTTGATTATTTATTATGTAATACTATTATTATCTATAGAATATATATCAAAACAGTTATATATAGGTATTGTATGAAATTGTCAGGAATCAATTTAAATTTACTGGTTGCTTTGGATGCATTGCTGGATGAACAGAGTGTAACTAAAGCAGCAAATAGATTGAACTTAAGCCAGGCGCAGTTAAGCTATATCTTAAAAGAACTTAGAAGTATTTTTGATGATAAATTACTTGTTAGGGGTGTAGGATATAAAATGGAGCTCACTGAAAAAGCTATCAGCCTGATATTACCGGTAAATGAAATAATGGGTAAAATAGAAGATATTTTTATTGACCAGGATGCTTTTTCTCCAAAAGTCTCAAAAGCACATTTTAAAATTGGAAGTTGGGACGATTATTTATCTTCACTCTTCAGCCCGGAGCTATTTAAAGATATATACAGGAATTCCCCTAATATAAATATAGATATTATAAGTGCTGATATTGACGGTTACTCAAGTTTTGTAACGAATAAGCTGGATATCGCAATAGGGATATATGATTTACCGGCAAATAAAATTTGCAGTGAAGCAGTTTTTAACGTTAAACCTGTTATATTAGTTTCTAAACACCATGAAACAATAAAGGATGATAAATCGTTAAACTGTTTTTTCAATAAATACCCTTTACTGATGGTTTATCGTGAACGCGATTTTGATGCAGACTTCTTCTTTGAATTAATGGATAAAAAGTACGGTAAAGGAAATTATAAATACTCAACTTTTGCATATCCTGAGGCAGCTTTGAAAATTACAGAAGATAGTGAATATATATGTATTACAAGTTCAGTTATTGTAGAAACTTTAGCTGATCCTTCTAAATATCAGGTTTTTGATATTCCATTTTCTATCCCTAAAACTGATTACAAATTTAATTTATACTGGAAGAAACAGGATACTGATAATCAGGCAAATATATGGCTCAGAAACAAAATAAGAAATATCTTTAGAAATAAATTTAGTCTTGAATAAATTTATTACCTGATGGTTTGGTAAGAACAATACTGCTGTTTAATTAGATAACTGTTAATAATAAAATACCAATAAATAAATATGTTAATTATACTTAAAACAGTGATTAATGTTTAAATAACACACAAAAAAAATAAAAATATTAATATTTAATTTCTTCCATAACCCTATATTTATATATGTGATTAAAAGTTATAGAAAATTAAACTTTAAAAAGGGGGATGGATTGTTATGGAAGATGTTTCTCACAAAGGCAACCATAATATACTGAAAATTGTAATTATTTGTTTTGTTGCTTCTCTGGCCGGTCTGCTGTTTGGAATGGATACAGGTATAATTTCAGGAGCTCTGCCGTTTTTAGCTAAAGAATTCGGTGCAACTGTATTTACACAGGAATGTATAGTAAGTGCTGTACTTTTAGGTGCTACATGCGGCACAATAGGTTGTGGTTTTATTTCAAATAGGTTCGGCAGAAAAAATATTTTGCTCGCAGCCGCACTAATCTTTATTGTAGCTTCGGTTCTCTGTTATCTGTCAACATCATCAATAG
>DASCNA010000003.1:0-7374 GCA_036011305.1 Victivallales bacterium | reverse complement strand
TTATTTTTATTGTTTATTTTGTTCTTAGATTGTTTTTCTTAGAACAATTGATAGATATTAGAGTAATCTGGATTCTCGTAGATGTCTTTGGTTTTATAGTTTCATATTATTTCTATTTACTTTTGATGAGGAAATCTTCATAATCTTTTTTACTAAGAAGGTTTACTCACCCTGGAGTTTGATGTGAATATTGAGCAATAGATTTAAAAAGATACCATTTTTAGTATGCAGGCCTCCATCTATTTGCCAGCTCTATTGGGACCAAAGCACATTCATGTCTATGACTAATAATTCTTGACAGAGTAACGAGAATCCTTTTTAAACCAATAAAATCATCTATGTATTTGCTATCCTTATACATTCCTGTAGGTACACTCAATACAAATTGCTAAAGCCTTAGAACCACTTAAGAAAAAGGTTGTAAAGTTTTCCATGATTTTATAATTAAGCATGGGAGTATTGTATATAAAAGAAACCATTTTTTGTATCCGAGCCTACGACTACGGTCTTACGTTTATTCTTTCTAGAGATAGCCATCCCCCTTCCCTATATTTTCAACATAATTTAATCAACAATTTCTACTTTTCATCAAGATTTATAGATAAGAGTAAATCTGATACTACAACTCACTAGTCTATGTTTGTAACAATACGCATAATCAAGATCTTATAGACTTATTAATATTAAATCTTCACAGCTATATCAAAAAAATAAGTCTTTAGAAATCGTATTTGAACAATATATAGCCCATACCAAAGAGGAAGGTAAAATCTACTGGCAGGAATCTGAAGAGGATGAAATACCTGAAAGTGAAAAGAAAACTGAATTTAACTGGAAGGAAGCTCTTGTGGATATTATCTGAGCCAGTGGAATAAGCAAGGTTGAGTTTATTGAGGATATGTGTTCTGAATATGACCAAAAACAATAAAAAAGTAAGTGTTTTATCGACATAGCAAAACGTAGAAATTATATCAAAGAAAATCTTAAATTAACAGGTAAAATGCCATGTGTTAAATGACCTACCTAAAAGTAGGTGTCTAGGTAGGTAGTGGGAAAGCTAACTAAAACCTCTACCCACCTACCTACTCTCCCTATTTATAGGGAGTAGGTGAGCAAGGTGTAGCTTTTTGAGGTGTAAAAAAACGAAAAATAAAAAGTAGGAAAAATAGGACAAATTTAATAAATTTAAAAGTGAGTATTAATAATGACTAATCTAAAGAATTTGGAACTTCAGGTAAAGGACGTAATGATGAACTTTCCTGAGACTCGGAGTAATGACATGCTTTTATGTAAAATAATTTTACTCAGTATGTGTATGAAGACTGCCCTTCCACTGACATAATAATTCGAATTAGAAGAAAGATACAACTAGCGATGAATTATTGCCTGTTGACGAAGTAGTATGAAATAGAGAATATCAACAGGAATTATTCAGTCAACTAAAGGAAAGCAAATTATGAAAACAGGTATGCAAAGATTAACACGAACTCAGGCGATAAAAGCAAACTGTAAAATGTGTGACTGCGAATCCTCCACTAGATATTTAAAGTGCAGTGATGAATCATGTTCTTTGCATAAATATCGTTTAGGAACATATCATACAGGCAAATCAAAAGCTATAAGAAGTTATTGCAAATGGTGTATGGGATGCGATAGAGGAAAATACAAAACACCACTGTCTGAAATTAAATTATGCCCTTCTGAAAGTGAATGTCCTCTATATCGTTACAGAATGGGTGAAGAAGAAAAGTCATACAACTGATTATAAACTTAAAAACAACACTCTCATAAGCATTTTAAAGCATATAAACTAAAAAGACGATATACGGACACGGCTTTGAACCCTCACCTTTAAATCGGTCTGAGTGATATAAAATAAAAAATATATAATCTAATTTTGCAGATGATTTTTAAAATAAAACAAATACAATTTTTAATTAAGAAATTAAATATACAATATACTTATGAAGATAAAATTATTATTTACATTATCAGTAATATCTCTCAATTTTTTAGCTCTCTCGAATGATACAATTATTCATCTTTCTAATAGCTCTAGTATATCATTTTAAAAAAACCTAAACTTAATAATTTGGGGATAGGCTCCCTCCCCTTCTCTAATAATAAATTAGTACAGAATATTCAAAATGTTATAAAGATATTTTTAGCTCTCTTAAAATCATAAAAGGTGGGGTATTTTAATAAAAAAAGAGCTTAAAATGTTATTATTGAATTATTTTTAACAATTATTTTTTGCTCAAATTGATATAAAAAGTTGACCAAAAATTGCCCAATGATGGAAATGTTAATATTATTACAGACAAATAAACACTCACAAAAGTTTGATATATAAGATATTAGAAATGGTCGGGGCGAGAGGATTCGAACCTCCGACCCTTTGGTCCCAAACCAAATGCGCTAGCCAGACTGCGCTACGCCCCGACATGGTCTTTTCTGTGAAAGAGCTTCTAAAATAGCAGTAAAAATTTATTTAGCAAATGCTATATTAATAAAAAAAATAATTTTTTAATCATTAAAAAGTTTGAATGAAATTATGTATTACGATGTACACTGTCATAAATCAAATAATATTCCAGATATCTCTAGTATTATAAATTTGGATTTATGTAATAATATTCAAATAGATAAAGATAAATATTACTCTGTAGGCATTCATCCATGGCATATTAAATCAAGTTCCAAACAATTATTAGATGTTATTGAAAAAAATATACTTGAACAAAATATCATTGCTTTAGGAGAAATTGGTCTGGATAAAAAATGTACTACATCATATGCAGAACAGATTGTATTTTTTGCAGAACAGATAAAAATAGCCGACTCTATTAATAAGCCAATTATAATACACTGCGTTAAAGCATATCAGGAAATCATTGAGTACAGAAAAAATAGTACAGTACCATGGATCATACATGGTTTTAACGGATCAGAAAAATTAGCAGAACAGCTGATTAATAAAAACATTTATTTATCTTTTGGCAAAACTATATTAAACAGAAAATCTAAATCCTTCCGTTTTTTTTCACATATACCACTTGAATCTATTTTTTTAGAAACGGATATTCATAATGTTAATATAAAAGATATTTACAAACAGGCAGCTAAATTAAAAAATATATCCATAAACGATATGGTTAATCAAATTCAAATAAATTTTGAAAAAGTATTTAAGATAACTAATGAATAATAATTGGAACATAAGAACAGAAATCCTTTTTGGTGAAGGTTCGCTTACTAAACTATTAAAATCACATGTTTTGATTGTAGGAGTCGGTGGTGTAGGTGCTTATGCAGCAGAATATCTCTGCAGAGCAGGAATAGGCAATCTAACAATTGTTGATGGTGATACAGTAGATACAACTAATAGAAACAGACAACTCCCTGCCCTCTCATCAACTATCGGTAAAAATAAAGTTGATGTAGTAAGTAATAGATTACTGGATATAAATCCCCATTTGAACATAATTTCACTCAACGATTTCATTAAAGATGAAAAAACTCGGATGATACTTACATCAAACAAATTCGATTTTATAATTGATGCTATAGATACACTGTCCCCGAAAGTTCATTTAATTCTTGAAAGTTTAAAGCTTAAATTAAATATAATAAGCTCGATGGGAGCAGGCGGAAAAACTGATCCATCTCAGGTAAGAATTGCAGATATATCTAAAACTTTTAACTGCGGATTGTCAAGAGCTGTAAGAAAAAAGCTTAAAAAATACAAGGTTTATAAAGGGTTAAAAACTGTTTTCTCTCCGGAAGACTGTACAGGAAAAATTATAAATATAGAAGAGGATGATACAGTACCCAATAAAAGCTCTATTGTAGGTACAGTATCCTATATGCCTTCACTGTTCGGATGTTTCTGCGCATCCCATGTAATTAAAAATCTAATAGAAAATGAGTGAGACTCCTATCAGTAAAAACAGCGGTTTCTGGATAATTATTTTTTCCTATTTTTTATGGGGAAGCCTTCCCATTTTCTGGAAGTCGTTATCTTCTATACCTGCAACTGTAATATTGGCAGACAGAATTATCTGGACATTAATTTTTACTGTTATTTTATTGCTATTTCACAAGAAGTTATTAAACACAATTAGAGCTATAAAGAGTAAAAGAGATTTATTTTTTTTAATTATCAGAGCATTCTGTCTGCTTGTGAACTGGCTGGTGTATATTTGGGGTGTAAATCATAACCATATTATAGAGTGCAGCATGGGATATTTTATATGTCCGCTGACTACTGTACTTCTAGGTTGTGTCATATTAAAAGAAAAACTATCTAAATGGCAGTTAATAGCTATTATAATAGTGGGCATAGCTGTATTTAACCTGATATTCAACTACAACCGCATACCGTGGATAGCTTTACTAATTGCACTTTCATTTTCATTTTACTCTCTGTTTAGAAAAACATCAAGCTTGGATTCTCTACCCGGTTTAACTACTGAGATGTTTGTACTAATCATACCTGCAGTAATTTATTTGGCCTATTATTCTGGTGTTAAACACCAGATATATTTCATGAATGAATCCTTAGTATTGAATATTCTTCTTATATTAACAGGAGTTCTTACAGCAGCTCCTTTGCTGCTTTTCGCCAAAGGAATAAGAAAAATCAAGCTGTCAACAGCTGGCCTTCTGCAGTATATCACACCGACCATTTCTTTTTTAATAGGTGTTTTCATGTATAAGGAACAATTAACTACTATGTACATGATCACATTTTCTATTATTTGGTTAGGTGTTGTTATATTTATATTAAATAATTTATTTTTCGTAAATAAAGGTGTAAAAGACACTTAAACACATATTTAAAACTTTGAAACCTGTATAGTTGATATTATAGTTTCAACCGGATTTTTAATTTTAAATTTGAAATAATAAAAATATAATTCGTACATCAGAAATAAACCGGAGAAGTAATCTTGTCGAATAAGAATATTAGATACGCTACAGCAATAACAATTGGGTGCAGGTTAAATCAAACTGATACAGCTCTCATGTTTGGAACTTTACAGAATGCAGGATTTCAGATAGTAAAACCAGATACTGATAAACCTCTTTCCTTAATAATTATCAACACCTGTTCGGTTACATGTTCTGCAGCACAGAAAAGCAGACAGGCAGCACGATCTCTTAAGAAAAAACATCCCGAGGCATACGTTATTGTTACAGGTTGTGATGTCGAAACAGATGCAAAAACCTGGGATAATGAAATTATAATAAATAAAATTATACCAAACTCAGATAAGACTAATATTTTAAAATACATCAATGATGTATTCGATCTTACTTCTACAGGGAGTGAAACATATAAAGCTGTTAATTCTGCAGTAACTTTTAATGAAAATGCCACAGGTTATTATCCATTTAAAAGCCGGGCTAATATTAAAATTCAAGATGGTTGTGATTCATACTGCACTTACTGTATTGTTCCATATGGACGCGGTAAATCAAAATCAAGAAACTGGAATAATACAATTGAAGAATTTAAAGAGTTAGTTAAAAACGGGCATAAAGAAGTAGTTTTAACTGGTGTCAATATTGCGACTTATGATGACTCGGGGAGAACTCTTATTGACCTTTTAAAAGAACTTGTAAAAATCGAAGGTGATTTTAGAATAAGGTTAAGTTCCACTGAACCTCAGTTTAATATGCATGGCCTGATTGATACAATTGCATCCAGCAGAAAAATATGCCGCTTTCTGCACCTCCCTTTGCAATATGGTGAAAACAGTATTCTTAACCGAATGGGACGGCACTATAAAAAAGAAGAATTTGCTGAATTCGTATTAAATGCTGTAGATAAAATTCCTGATATTTGTATAGGTTCGGATATTATTGTCGGATTTCCTGGAGAAACAGATGAAATATTTGAGGAATGCAAAGAGTTTATTTCAAGCTTACCTTTAGCTTATCTCCATGTTTTTAAATATTCAAAAAGACAGGGAACTCCTGCAGCAGATTATAAGGATCAGGTTTCATCAAAAGATTCGACAAAAAGACATCATCTTCTTACTGCAATTGGCAACAAATTAGCTAAAGATTTCATTAATAAACAAATAGGAAAAACTGCTAACGTATTATTTGAAAATTATACAGATGAAAAAAAATTGACAGGATGGTCTGATAATTATATCAAAGTAACTGCACAGCCTACAGACTCATGTACTGAAAAAGAATATATTGATAAAAATTTTATAAATAAAATAATACCGGTAAAAATAACAGGTTTTCTTGACAACAGACATGCCGGAGGTGAAATAGTTATTTAATTTTAGATTTAAATATGTCTTTTACTAATTAACATTCTATTTCATTATAGTATGCAGCCACATCATCAACTATATCGTTTAAGGTATAGCTTGTATTCCAGCTTAGTTTTTTTTGAATCTTGTCTATATTAGGCACTCTGTGGAGCATGTCTTCAAAACCGGGTGCATATGCTTTATCATATGGTACATATTCTATATTAGAGCTACTATTTGTTCTTTCTATTATCAATTTAGCCAAATCTTCAATACTGCATTTCCATGTACTGCCGATATTGTATATTTCTCCATTAATATTTGATTCGCCTAAGCCGTAAATAGCTCTAATTGTATCTTTGACATGACAGAAACAACGCGACTGTTTTCCTGTTCCATAAACCTGAAGTGTTTCATTCCTAAGTGCTTTTTTTATAAATCGAGGAACAACCATTCCGTATTTACCTGTTTGCCTTGGACCGACAGTATTGAATAACCTTACTACTATTATTGGATGATTATATTTCTTGTAGTATGCCAGACAGTAGAATTCATCTAAAAGCTTGCTGCATGCATATGTCCATCTGGAGTGTTTAGGTGAACCTATTAACAGGTCATCTTCCTCTGAGAATTTCTCTTCTTCAGATTTCCCGTAGACTTCACTGGTAGATGCTACCAGCAACCTTGTCTTATTTTTTGCAGCAGCCTCTAAAATACGTTCAGTTCCTTTGACATTTGTAAGTATAGTTTTGACTGGATCTCTGACAACTAAATCCACCCCCACAGCAGCTGCAAGATGATAGATCATATCAGACCTGGAGACAATATAATCCAGTTCAGGCAGTTTCAGTATATCACCTTTCAGAAATTCAAAATTCGGATGATTTATAATGTCATCCAAATTAGATAACTGCCCCGTTGACAAATCGTCTATAGCAGTAACATTATGGCCATTGCTGATTAATAAATCGCATAAGTGAGAACCGATAAAACCTGCTCCGCCTGTAACAATACATCTCATAAACTGACTCCGAAAATAAAAACATCGTTTATTGGTAAATTAATATGGAGTTTTATGTTAATATTTATATATTAATAT
>DASCNA010000002.1:0-4202 GCA_036011305.1 Victivallales bacterium | reverse complement strand
ATTCAAGTATATTTAAAATTAACGGACAAAGCTATCGTACTAAGAATATTAAAAACAATAAAACGGAGGTATAAATTTTTATCCGAGCTATGGAATTTTCTTTAATACCAACTATGGAATTTAGGTTGCATTTGACAATTTTATGTTTTTTCCTTCAAACATTCTAATCTCCCCGATATAAGTTAAGTCAAATTTTTATTTTCTTATTTTAATCAGCATGATTACCGTCATGAATTTAGGCACAAGCCTTTAACATTAATTCGTTGTGTTAGAGTTCACGAAGATAGTCGTGTTTTTTTTCTTCTTTTATGTATTTCAATTTATTTCTAAATCTATTTTTCCCCATTCTTTTTTCAATATTGAGAATATATCAATATTTATATATTCTCCGTGTTCAAATTCGTATTCCCGCAATGTCCCTTCATGTGTGAAATTATTTTTCAATAATACTCTTTTTGATCCTTCATTTCTACTATCGACAGATGCTTCTATTCGATTGTAATTATTGTGTTGAAATCCAAATTTAACTAATTCGTTAATACATTTTGTTATTATTCCCTGTCCCCAGAATGAAGATTTTAAGCGATATCCAATTTCAACTTTATTATGCTCTCTATTATAACTATGAAATTCAATATCTCCGATATAGGTGTCAATATTTTTTTCAGTAATAATCCAACTACCACCATTATTGTCAAATTGTTTCAAACACCAGTCAATCTCATTTTGAGCCTGTTCTTCTGTTTTAATAGAAGAGCCGGATAGACCATAATATTTCATTGTTTCTTTTTCTGCACATATCTGAATAAATCCGTTTCTATCTTTTATTTTTGGCTTTCGCAAAATGACTTTCCCTAAATCAAATATCATAATATTATTTCCTTGTCATTTTAATCTAACCCTCAGTCTTGCGTTTTTTATCTATTATATTTTTATGGAGGATCAAGAAGATATTAAGATCATATAATGGTTATGAGTTTTTACTTTTTTCTTCCTATAAGAATATAGCTAAGAGGGATTCCAGCCTTCATTTTTTCTTGTCGCTGATGTCCACAACTGATATCTCTTTCATATTCATAGAAATACTCTACTACCATGCCATTATTTATAATTCCCATTATCAGATTTGAAATAGTATGAACTGTCCAGTATTGAGTTTTTGCCTCATACTCTGTACAGCCAATATAATCCAAACTGCAGTTTTCCTTAATCGGTTCATCTCTGAAATATGGCTCTATAATCTGTAGTGGATTATTAGTTTGTGCATTGTCAAAAGGTATCGTTTCACTGAAAGGATGTATTTCGTGAAATAATATTACTCCTTCTTTGCGCAATAAGTTATTGACAATTTGATAGAAAAGATTTAAATCCGGTATCCACCCAATACCACCTGATGTAATATGTACTATATCAAACGAATTATAGAGGTTTTCAGGAATATCATAAATATCAGATCTTACGAATTGACAATCTATATCACACATACGAGCTCTATTATTAGCCTCTCTCACAGCTTCATCGCTAATATCAATGCCAATACACCTTGCTGCACCCATATTTTTCAAGGAAAGCAGCTCTGATCCATTATTGCAACATAGATGAATAATATCTTTGTTTTTAACATCAATTCTTTTAAAAACTTCTAATAATTCTTCTGCCTTTTGATATGTGAAACCTTTTTTTGAGAATTTTTTATCTAGATTTGTTTTAGCGGCTGCCTGATGTTTAGGCATAACTTGATTCCATGCTTCTCTATTAGCATTGGTATATTTTTTTATATCTTCAATCATTAAATATCCCCATAAACATTTGTCTTTTTCTGATGCTCTTAAAATGTTTTTAAAATGAAAAGTTAACTAACGGCATGAAAGGTATCCATGAATCTTGAATTATATTAATTAAGCCAAACTGTATTCCGTGACATGAACTTGTATTGTTTACTATTCCTATCTGAACACCATCTGTTTTGTTATTTACATTATTAATAATCGCTATTTGAAGGCCGTTTACGTTATTATCTACATTATTGAGAAACGCCATTTGAAAACCGCGGAATGATTTATTAACGTTATTTGCTATTCCACCCAACTGACATATACTTGCGTTTTTATTTACATTATTAATCAGACCAAACTGTAATGCATCAGATTTCCCGTTCACGATGTTAAAAATACCCAGGAGTACTCCTGAAATATTTTTATTAACAACATTTGCCAGTGCTACCTGCAGACCTTCTACATTATTGCTGCAGTTTGCTAATGGAGACATTTGAATTCCGTAGATGTTTTTTGAATTACAGCCAAATACTCCCGCATCTATTCCGTAGACATTATTAATATTTCCTGATGAAACTGGGAGCCCTAAATTCACTCCGTAAACATTGTCCTTTTCAACGTTAACCCATGGAATATCTGGATAAAGCACATACCATGATGTGTCAGTACTACTTTTTATTTCTGCTGCTGAAAGATTTATCAGGCTGAATAGAGTTCCTATTGCTAAAATTGCGAATAATAACTTTTTCACTATATTTTTCTCCTGGTTTTATAAAAATTATGATGTTCAATTATTATTTATAACAGATTTCTTTTACATATGCATGTCTATATTTTTCTGCCAGAATTTTCCAATAGGAATTTTAAGGCCTTTACATAAATAAATCGGTCTGTTTTCATACTGCATACCGTATCTGCTATTAATTTGTCCTGCTTTATTTACTTTTTCAAAAAAGCTTTTAAGGGCATTTTTTGACCAGCCTGTTACAATGAATGTGGATTTTTTGTCAGCTCCTCTATAACCCCAGACGTAGTATTGAAGATGTTCACTTAAAGGCATTGGAAGTTTGTATTTTTTCCTGTAAAATGCAATTCCGCTTGCCTCTCCGTAATTTGATGTGTAAATGTAGGTGTTTATTCTCTGTTTTTCAGGGAGAGAGTAGTAGATCTTAGCAACTTTAGCTGTCATTTCCTTCCAGCCGAATCTGTCTGCTAATATCTGTGGTAATGCAGATGGCTTCCAGTCCTCAGTGGCTATCCGCTTGGAAGGCGGCATGATGTAGCTTATATATTTTACAGCGGTATTCACAGGTAGAATAGGGCGTACAGCCGGCAGCATAATCAAACCGCCGATAATTATCAGACAGCAGTAAATAGTTTTCAGCCAAATTAATTTTTGTTTTGAAGTTATTTTGTCAATATATACAGCACCTCCTACATACAGGATAAAATAGAATGGAGTTATAACATAAAATTTTGTCTGCATTGCTACACACAAAACGGCAATGGCTAAATATGTAATACCCATTAAGCGATAGGTTTTGCCTGTTCTATTGAATATAAAATAGTAAAGTCCAACAAGCCATACCGGTAGTGATATCATGTTCATTGCTGTAAACTGAGCCTTAAAAAAGCTTATGAAGTTAATAGGAGCTGTTTCATGAGAATAATTTATAAAGTATTGCAATGTAAGGAAATTTGTTTTTACAATCCATATTAAATAAGGAAGCAGGATAAGAAATGCAATTAAAGCACCCAGCCATAGCTCTTTTCTTAAAAAATTCCTCCTATGATTTGTCAGTATCAAAGCAATAACTATACCACCTCCCAGCCAGAACATATCGAACTTGCTCATGGCTCCAAGTCCTGCAAAAATACCGAAATATATCCAGTATTTTTTATTATCTGTTTTTAAAAGGCAGACTACCGAATATATGGCAAGCACCCAGAATAAACGGTTGAAGATATCGTAGGTAACAGTAGAAAGCTGAACGTCATATATTGGAGCAAATGTCATACATGTTAATGCCAGTACCTGGGCGAATACTCCGCCACCTAGTTTCTTTACAAGTGACCTTGTCAGTATTAATATAATAACACCAATAAGTGCAGGTAAAATGTGTATTGCTGTTAATGAATAGCCAAACAATTTCCCCATTATAGCTATGCAGAAGGGCATTAATGGAGGAACATCTATATACCCCCATGCTAGATGTTTGCTTAAGGCTATATAATAAAGTTCATCACGAAAGTATCCGTAATGTACAGGATAAAAAGAAATAGTAAGTGATATCAGTATAAATATAAAGAGTATTACAATTTCTTTATCAAACAAAATTCCTGATGATTTGTGATTGTATTCAGAGGTACTATTTTCCATCCTTTGTCTCCCTTAATGATTTGAGACGTATTACCGCTATTAAATTT
>DASCNA010000001.1:0-30694 GCA_036011305.1 Victivallales bacterium | reverse complement strand
GTTAACGTTAATAACTAGAAAAAATGAGTGGAATAGCTATAGAAATTTTTACAAAATACCTCAATGTGTAGAGTTCATTGAAGCTGATGGTGATAATCTTTCAGAATATTACAATAATTCTGATATTGCACTTTTATGCTTTAATCCAGATGAATATATGCAAATAGCTCTCCCTCAAAAATTATTTGAGGCAATAGGCTATGGAAAACCAATTATTAGTTTTGGTAATACTGCGGCTAGCAGATTTATTAAAAAAAATAATATTGGATGGTGTAAAGAATATTCAGAAGAGTATAATTTTTTTAACTATCTTATAGAAAATCCTGACGAAATCATGCAAAAAACTGATAATGTTTTATCTATTAGAACTCAACACACCTGGGCAAGAAGGGTAAAAGATGTTATAAAAACTATAGTAAAAGATTAATTTTTACAAGATATATATTTATAATTCAATAAAAATATACAAAGCTAAACTGTAATGGTATTAAAGCATAAAATTATGGAGAAAATATGTAATTACTGCGGTGAACCTATTTATAATCAGGTATGTTATAATTGTGGATATAATAAAATTCCTGAATTTTATGATTCTTTAGAAGATTATTACTTTAGAAAACCATCTGTTGTATCCTATGAGAAAGTTAGATATAAAAATGCAATAGATAAAATAGATTGCTATATGGATATTTTAAAAGATTTTTTCATTAAAAATGAGATTAAATCTTTTATTGATTTGGGTTGTGGGCCAAATGAGTTTGTCAAAATTTTAAAACAGAAATACTCCGGAATAAATGCAATAGGTTATGATCAATACTTAACGGAGAAAGATGTTAAAATATTTGATTTTGAAAATGAAATTTTACCAATTCAAAACAAAAGTATTGATGTCGTTTTGTCAAGCCATTTACTTGAACACGTGGAAGATATACATTTTATTTTAGATGAAGCTTTTAGAATTGGGAAGAAAGTAATTATTGTTTTACCTAATTGTATTAATTTTTTTTCATTAATAAAAGCGCTATTGGGGAAAAAAATGGGAAATCTTGTAGGACTACCGTTAATAAAGCCAAAGGATAGGCATAAATGGTTTTTTTCATCTAATCAATCAGATATTTTGATGGGATATTATGCTTCAAAGTTCAATTATGAGTATAAAATTATTTATTGTGCACATCAAAGGTGTCCAAAATTATTCACAAGAATAAATCCTAATTTATTTTCAGAGGAAATATTTTATATTTTTGAGAAAAGATAACCTTCAAAACGTGATTGTATAAATTTATTTTTAGTTGATTTTATTTAACAAAATTATGAAGGATTTAATAAAAACTAAGTATCATGAATGAAAATGTAAATCTTAATAAAAGAAATTTTGCATTGATCGGAGCTGCTGGTTATATAGCACCAAGGCATATGAAGGCTATAAAAGAGACAAATAATGAATTGATTGCAATTGTTGATCCGCATGATTCTGTCGGTATTGTTGATTGTTATTTCCCGAGAGCAAATTTTTTTACTGAAATTGAGCGTTTTGATAGATATCTTGAAAAATTACGACGTAATAGTAATACAAAAAATGTTGAATATATAAGTATTTGTTCTCCAAATTATTTACATGACGCTCATGTAAGATTAGCTTTAAGATTACATGCTAATGCTATATGTGAAAAACCACTTGTTATTAATCCTTGGAATTTAGATGCACTTGAAGAATTTGAGCAAGAATATAAATCTAAAATATATACAATTTTACAGCTTCGTTATTTACCTGCTATTTTAGAAATAAAAAAATCATTATTTATGCAAAAAAATAACAATGAGAAGAAAAAAGTAGAACTTTCTTATATTACAAGGCGAGGAAATTGGTATGAAACTTCATGGAAAGGCAATGAAAGTAAATCTGGAGGTCTTGTCATGAACATAGGGATTCATTTTTTTGATTTATTAATTTGGTTATTTGGAAAAGTAATAAATTTTAAAATTACTTTTAAATCTAATTATAAGTTGAGAGGCTACCTTGAGTTAGAGAATGCCAACGTAAATTGGTTTCTTTCCATTGATGAAAATGATTTGCCAAAGGAAAGCAAACTTCATGAAAAGTTTGCTTATAGGCAGCTTAAAATATCAGATAAAAAAATAGATCTGTCCTCTGGTTTTTCAGAACTTCATACTAAAGCATATCAGGAAATTTTAGCAGGAAATGGATATGGTATTTCTGATGTGAAGGAATCCATAAAACTTGTGTATGATATTAGAAATACTGATATAAAACATTTGATATGAAAATAGGAATGAGGGATGAAAAAATATTTTGTTCATAAATCAAGTTATGTAGATGAAGGATGTAGTATTGGGAAAAATACTAAAATATGGCACTTTTCTCATATAATGACTGGGGCAATAATTGGTAAAAACTGTTCTATTGGCCAGAATGTCAATATTGGACCAAAAGCTATCGTTGGAAATAATTGCAAAATACAGAATAATGTTTCAGTATACGATAATGTTACTATTGAAGATAATGTTTTTTGTGGACCAAGTATGGTTTTTACAAATGTGATTAATCCTAGGTCAGAAGTTGATAGAAAAAATGAATATATGAACACTCTTGTTAAAAAAGGAGCTACTTTAGGAGCTAATTGTACAATTGTCTGTGGTGTGAGTATAGGTAGTTATTCTTTTATCGGAGCTGGAGCAGTTATTTGTAAGAATATTCCTAACTATGCGCTTTATGTTGGTAATCCTGCAAAGCAAATAGGGTGGATGTGTGAATACGGCAATCGTTTGGATTTACCTCTCTCAGGAAATGGAGAAACTATTTGTCATCATACTGGTGATAAATATGTTTTAATAAACGGAATTTGCAGCAGAAACATAAATGATGAATTTTTAAAATAATTCATTCTAATACTCTATTTAATTATTACATTAAGCTATAAATTTTATTCCTAGAATTTATTTTTACCTAAAGATTTGAAAGTATGATTTAGTTTATTCTATATAAATATATTCATTTCGCAGATATAATGATTATTAATTGATTCAAATAGTAAAATTAACAAACAAAAAATGAAAATTGCAATAGAAGCAACTTTAGCTCAGAGTCATAAAACTGGAACAGGTAAATATGTTTATCATTTAGTGAAAACATTATCTGAACTTGATAAAAAAAATGAATATTTTTTATTATATGACAGTAAGGAATGGAGAGGACCACAATTCGGCAAAAATTTTCAATATATTTCTTATAATTCCGGAAATAAATTTTTTCCTGTAGGCAGCAGGCTGAACAGTTCTTTAAGAAAAATAAACCCCAATATTATGCATATTACACGTATTTTAGGTGTAAATAAAAAAGCCGTATGCCCAGTAATAACAACTGTACATGATATATTTCCAATTTTAGAACAACCTAGACAATCCAAAATTAGAAAACTTTTTTCTAAACAGCTCATTAATAATGTCACTGAAAACAGTGATTATTATATTTTTAATTCTATGTTTACTAAACTGGAATTTACAGTATTTTTTAATATCCCGGACAATAAAAGCAAAGTTATTTATTTAGGCCCTTCAGCAAATGTCATTCCCCCAGAAGAAAAAAGATCCATTAATGGAATAATAATTTGTGCAGGCGCAATTGAGCAGAGAAGGCAGCAACTGTTTTTATTAGATGTATACAAAGAACTTTTAAGCAAAAAAGAAGATATCCCTCCTCTAGTTTTTATCGGTGATGACCGCGGAGATGGAGAAAAACTTATAAATACTATTAATAAATATAATCTTACAGGTAAAGTAAAATGGGAAAAAGATGCCTCAAGAGAGCAGATTAATAAACTTTATCAAAATGCATCATTAGCTCTACAACCATCTTCATATGAAGGATTTGGAATACCATTAACAGAAGCTATGTGCTGTCATTTACCATTAATTTGTAGTGATATTTCTGTTTTCAGAGAAGTCGCCAGAGAGTATCCTATCTATGCCAGACTCAGAGATAAGAACGACTGGGTTGAACTAATTTTAAAATTTTATAGAAAGAGACCAAAAACAAAAACTAGGCTAGCCGATAAACTACTTGAAGAACGCAACTGGAAAATTTGTGCCGAAAAAACATTTGAATGCTACCAATCTCTTTCTAAGTTGTAAATCATATTTGTAATTTCTTATATATTTCTAAGTATTCTTTAGTCATTTTTTCTACAGTAAAATGATTATCAAACTTTATATTTGGATTATTTATTATCTTCATTATTGATTTTATAACTGAATCTTTATCTTGAAAATCAACTGATATACTATTTGAATAATTATGAAGAACTTCTTTAATAGTATCTATATCACTACTTACAATTGATATACCAGTAGGCATTGCTTCAAGCAATGTTAAGGGTTGACCTTCATATCTTGACGGCATTACAAATAGATCAAAAGCACTTATACACTCTGGAGCATTTTTTCTGTAACCAGGTAGAGCTATTTTAATATTTTTAGATGCTTTGACTGAAAGCTTTTCTAATAATTTTCTTTGATTTCCTTCCCCAAGTATTACTACTCCCCAGTTATCATTTTCTGGAATATTATTTGACAATCCAGACAATAATTTAAAAAAAATGTCATATCCCTTCTGCCAGTTTAATCTTCCTACTGAGCCAATAACTTTGCTGCAGTTACTAAATCCCCATTCCTTCTTTAAATTAGTAATCTCTTCTTTATTTAAAGTTTTAGGAGAATTTATTCCATTATATACAATACTAATTTTCCGATGATCAATGTTTAATTTTAGAGAATGATGATTCCTTGCTGCCTCAGAAACAGCATTAATATGGTCACAATAATTAAGAGTTAGCCTATCAAAAATAAAGTACCAAAATCGGCTTTTTCTTTTTTCTGCTATATGAATTGTATTGAGCAGTTTAAAATTGCCACCAAGCATTTTATTTAATCGGCATATTAAATTAGCATGCATCAGGTGAGAATGAATAATAATTTCAGGTTTTAGATTTCGGATTTCAGATTTATTTATTAAAATATTAATAAGTTTATTTAGTTTGAATATTCTCCAGGGCTTAAGTTTTGTCAAGTTAAGTGAAAGAATAGGAATATTATTAGAAAAAAGCTCATCAACTATTATCCTGTTTTCTGGTAACGGCTTTAAGGAAATAACAGTAATGTCGTGACCTTTTTCTTTTAAGCATATACTAAGATTAGCAAGTATCCTTTCTGCACCTGCAGGTTTTAATTCAGTAATTACTTGTACTATATGCATAGAAAGAGTTTTTGATGATAGGTTTTATAAAACTTTTAAAAATATTGTCTGATTATATAGGTTCACATTAACCATTAGAAAAGTAATTAGCAGCTAGCTGTTATCAACTTTTCAGGAGTAACATAAGATGTTCCAATTCTTCCCACAACAATGCCTGCAGCATGATTAGCAAGTTCTGCTGCTTCTACCCCTGAAAGTCCTCCCAACAACCCCAAAGTATATGTGGCAATTACAGTATCTCCTGCACCTGTCACATCATATACCTCTTTAGCAACTGTAGGGATATGAACAGGAGAGAGAGACTTATGGAATAAAACCATTCCTTTTGGTCCAAGCGTAATTAAAAGTTGTTCAGTATCCCAGTCGGTGGTTAACTGTTTTGCAACTTTATGAAGATTTTTATCTTCATGAGGTTTGTCTGATAATTCTTTGTTATAAATTCCTGCTAAAGTAAATGCTTCAGATTGATTGGGTGTCATTAATGTCAGACCTTTAAAATACAGTTTATGTCCCGGATGAGGATCAAGAGCAGTTATTATTCCTTTCTGTTTAGCAAGTGAAGATATTTTTGAAATCATTTCTGATGTTATTAACCCTTTGGCGTAATCTTCAAAAATAACAGCATCAATTTCATTTTTGTTGATCAGGTTGATTATTTTATTTGTCAAATCATCACGAAGTTCCTGAGATATTCTCTCTTTATCTTCATAATCAACCCTTACAAGCTGTTGGGAATCAGCCATAATTCTCTGTTTTTCAATTGTCAGGTAGTGTTGATCAATAATAATATTGTCTGAATTAATATTCTGTTCATTTATCAGTTGAAGAAGGAGTTGACCATTTTCCTGTTTTCCGATAACCCCGAAAGCGAATGCCTGCCCTCCTAATGAAACAATATTTCGCATCACATTGGCAGCTCCGCCTAAACAATAAGTTTTTTTATTCACATGCACTATGGGAACTGGAGCCTCAGGAGAGATTCTTGTTACTTTCCCCCATATATAAGCATCAAGCATAAGGTCGCCAATTATTGCTACTTTTTTATTCTTTATATTTTTAAAAACTTTAAGTAATTTTTCTTTATTCATTTCCAAAGTTTCTCTGCTTTAAATACTAAAAATTAACATTAAGTATTTTTTTACTTTCTTCTTTTTTATAATTTTTAACTGCCTTGGCTTCCAGTTTATCTGCCAAAAGATTAATATATTTTTTAGGATTTATAGAAAGTTTTTTTGAATAAGCACCACTGTATTTATCCCATGAGTCAACTATATTTTTTAGCTGATATAGATCTTTTCTGATAGTTCTTGCCTGATTCCAGTCCATTCTAGCACCATAACGCCTTAAATAAGCCGCCATATTATTTTCGCAGCCCATTAGCATCTCTTTCATACTTGATTCTAAATTTCCCTCTTTATTGATTTTCATATTACCGGTTTTTATCCTAAGTTCATCCATCGTTCTGTATATACCCTGTATTGTTGCGGCCAGATCAAGAGTTTTCTGGTGGTTTAGTTTATAAGGAAGCCATACCATAATTATAACTTCAAAAATAAGTAGTGCCGCAAGTAAAAAAACTGCAAGATATGACGAAAAACTTGCCTTCCAGCTTCTTTTAGCTATCTGCTGTAAAATATGGAATCTAAATTTAGCATCACCAATTGTTACAACATCAGCATCCTGTAAAACAGCCGGCCATTTTAGAACTTCTGCACCATTAATCTCGACGAAAGCAGAATTAGCAGCGACAAATCTATATTCAGATCCTCTATGGTATAGTTCGCAATGAAATGGTAACACCTCTCTTGAGTCTATTACTAAGTCGCAGTCATCTCCCGAACCTATCCTTATAGTACCTGTAAAAACTCTAGGTGGTATTGTTTCACTATCTTCTGTTTCAATTCTCTTTAAAACAAATGACATATAATAACCTCAAAATCTTTGGGAGAAAATTCAATAATTAATCTATTTTACTACATATTATATTTCAATGGCTGCCCATTTAGAAGTAATGAACAAAAAACTTTTATAAAACTAATACACGATTTTATTATTTTAAGGTAAGCCTGATGTAATTATTAAACAATTTTTAGTTATTCTTTTATATTATCCAGCGTTAGAAATATTGCCGAATATTATATTTTGGATAAAATGTATATATAATATGAATAATTAAATACATATTCTGACTTTGTACAAACAAACGGAAGTGTAATGTAAGGACTTTAAAATGAAGTTTACTTTAAAAAAGAACAAAACTGATAAAGTCAAAAGTGCTAACAATTCAACTAATTCTGAATCGGTTAAAAAAGAGAAAAAATTATTGAAACCCAGGATCTCCCGAAGCAAAAACAACTTAAATCATAATTTGATTTTTAAAATTATTTTCATTCTGATTTTTATTATTGCAATTATTTCAGTTGTAATGCTTACGCAGATTGTTCAAAAAGCAAAGCAAATCAACTCAAAAAATAAATTAATGGCAGAATACATAAACCGTAATTCATTTACCTTAGACAAAGGATCAGGAACTAAATTTTCCAGACAGTTAAGTATAGAAAATCTCTTAAAACAAAATGATCTAAATATTCTATTGAGAACTTTTAGCAAACAGGCTAAAGGGATTATTGATCAGCGTAATTTACTTTCTCTTACACTTAAGGAAAGTGCTGACAGCTTAATGCTTCCCAGGGAGTTTAAATCTTCTGAATTTGATAATTTATCAACTACTAAAAACAGTTGTGATGCATTACTGAAAATAATAAATAAAGTTAATATCAGAAATGATCAGTTAATGACAGCTATTATAAATATTTCTTCTGCAATTGGAGGAAAAATAGATATAAACAAATTTAAGAGTGATAATAAAAAATTAAACTCACTTTCTGTTACGATTAAATCTATTGCAGAAACAGCCCGCACCATAAATAACAAAATTACTGACTTAAACTCAAAATTAATAGAAAAAAATGCTAAAATTAAATCACTTGAAAAAACATCTTCAGGTGAAACAGTTAACGTTAGAGCTCTTCGTGAGATAATTAATACTCAACAAGATGAGATAGTAAAATTAAAAACGGAAGCTAATAATCTGAAAAGAACGTATAACCCGAACCTAGCTCAAGGAACAGAGTCTGCAGCTCATGAAAATAACAAAAAAATAAAAACTAAAAAAAGAACCAATTATCCAGAATTATATCATGAGCTCAAAGGTAAAGTTGTTGATTACAACTCCAAATGGGGATTTATAATAGTAGATCTTGGTACACACAATACTATAATTACTAATATTGACGGGAAAGAAAAACCTGTTATTGTACCAATGCCTAGGGATAAAGAAATTTACATCGTAAGAGGAAATAAATTTCTTGCAAAAGCAAAAATAGTAAATGTTTACAGTAAATACACTGTTGCCAATATCATTTTCCCTGCAACCGAGACAATAAAAGTTGGTGACAGCGTATTTTTCCCGGAAGAAGATAAATCTGCAACAACATCACAACCTGATATAGAAAAACCAGAAAAGGATAAAAAATAAATGAATATATTTAGCAAGCTTTTTAATATCTTAAAACTAATAGGCATATTATCGACCATAACATTAGTCTGTTCAGCCTGTAACCAAAGCCCTCAGGAGCGAAACGGCATCAGTTTGCTTCCACATAACAGGCCTACAGCAAGTGAATTGAGACCAACCATCGGCAATAGCCTAAGATATTAAGTATTTAAACTTAGAAATGAAGAATCAATAGTCAAATTTTAGCTAATTTTATATTTTCCTGAATAATAATTTATAAGATTATCTAGTACACTGGCAGGAACTTTTAAATTGCCTGTTCCTACACCCATTTCTATAGATGGTTGGTTAGTTCCATGAAAATCACTACCTCCCGATACAGGGATATCCAGCTCTTTCGCATATTTCAAAAGTTTTGTCTGTTGATTATATGAATATTCGGAATAATATGCCTCTATTCCATCCATTCCCATATTAGTTAACTCAATAATATCTGATTTTAGGTTTTTATATTTGCTTAATGATTTACTTCGATGCATTGAATGAGCCCAAAATGCAATTCCTCCAGCTTGATGTATTGCATCAATAGCAGTTCTTGGATCAGGAAGAATTCTCGGTTGATATCCACTTCCACCCCTTGCTAGACATGTACTGAAAACATCTTTAATAGTATTATAATAACCTTTTTCCACAAGAACCGAAGCAATATGAGGTCTTCCAATACTTTCTCCTTTTGCTACTTTTTCAATTTCGTTGATTGTTATATCTAAACCGTTTGAATTAAGTTTCTCAACAATATTAATATTTCGTTGATTTCTGTTTTTTCTGACTTCCTGTAGAAGATTATTTAAAGTATCATTTGAACTGGAAACCCAATAACCTAAAATGTGAATCTCCTTATAATTCCAGTTTGCCGCTATTTCTATGCCGGGAATTGCTATCACAGAAGATGATTCTGAATATTCCAAAAATTCATCTAATCCGTTAAGTGTATCATGATCAGTAAGCGCTACAGCTGATAATTTCTTTCCTTCTGAAATTTTAATAATTTCAGATGGAGTATAAGTTCCGTCTGATGCAGTACTATGTGTATGTAAGTCAATATATTTCATCAAATTATATCCAAAAGTTCTTTTGGTGAATTGATAATAAAATCAGGATTATGTTTTTCCAGAATATCTCTATGCGAATATCCCCAGCTTACTGCCACAGATTTAATTCCGGCTTTCTTTGCTGCATCAATATCTCTTGTTTCATCTCCTATATAATATATTCCATTATATTGAGCATTATCATTTTTTATTATTTTTCTTATAATATCTGCTTTTCCAAATAGCGACCTTTCCGTGTTAATTTGATCAAAAAAATCAATATTGAACTTTCGACAGAAATATTTTACATTCCCCTCAGAATTGGAAGTTAAAACTATTAATTTATTTTCTTTGTTTAGTTCGAATAGCATATCACTGACACCAGAAATCATATTAATTCTTTCGATTTCTGATTTTAACATTTTTCTTATTTTAGAAACAAAGGATGGTATTTTATAATACGGAATTGATAAGTTTTTAATAATCTGTTTAGAAGACATATTTCTTATTCGCTCTTCTTCAAAACTGCTTATATCTTTAATACCTAATGATTTATAATATTTTTTTATAATATCAACAACAACAGGATAACTGTCTGCGATTGTTCCATCAAAATCAAAGATATATAAATTCATAAATAAAATTAACCGGTTTTTTAGTGCACTGTATGCAACTTAAAGGCTTATCAAGTTAAAAGTTACAGGTTTTTTGAACATGAAAAACTTTCAACCTTATCACCTTAATAACTATACTATTAATTTGCTACTATATTAACAAGCCTTCCTGGCACACATATAACTTTTCTCACAGTTTTACCTTCAACCGCTTCGATAACATTATCATCTTGAAGCGCAATATCCTGCATTTCATCATTTGTGGCGTTAGGAGACATCATAATTCTTGCTTTTGGTTTACCAAGAACTTGAACTAATACTTCTACTTCTTCTTCTTTTAAATACTTTTCATCAAACTCAGGCCAGTTGCTATAAGTCAAATCTCCACTTGATTTTATAATTTCCCACATCTCTTCACAGATATGTGGTGCGTAAGGTGTTAGAAGCTTAATATAAATTTCAGCTACATATTTTGGAACCTGGTCAGTTTTACTGAATTCATTGATAAATACCATCATCTGGCTGATTGCAGTATTAAAATTTAAAGTTTCAGTATCTTCGGTTACTTTTCTAATTGTTGAATGCAGTATTGATAGCTGTTTTCTACTTAATTCAGCATCAGTAAAATTAAAATTATTTATCATCCTCCAAGATTTTTTAAGGAAACGGTAAACACCTTCAACTCCAGCAGTATTCCATGGTTTAGTGGCTTCAAGCGGTCCCATAAACATTTCATAAAGACGTAAACTGTCAGCTCCATATTCATTAACGATATCATCAGGATTTACAACATTTTTTAATGACTTTGACATTTTAGCTGGAAATTCTGTTAATTCTTCACAGGTTTCTTTGTGATAAAATTTACCTTTTTTATTTTCAACTTTATCTGAAGGAACAAGAACTCCGCGCTGATCTTTGTATGAAATTCCTAAAATAGTTCCCTGATTAATAAGTTTCTGAAAAGGCTCTTTTGTTGAAACATAGCCCAAATCATAAAGAACTTTGTGCCAAAAACGTGCATATAATAAATGAAGGACAGCATGCTCAGCACCACCGATATAGAGATCTACAGGCATCCAGTATTTTTCTTTCTCCTTATCCCATGCAACTTCATCGTTTATGGCATCAATATATCTTAAATAGTACCAGCATGAACCGGCCCATTGAGGCATAGTATTAGTTTCTCTGCGACCTTTTTTACCTGTTTTTGGATCAGTATAATTTAACCATTCACCTGCATTTGCCAGAGGAGACTCTCCAGTTCCTGAAGGTTTAAAATTATCAGTTTTCGGCAAAACTAAAGGTAATTCATTTTCAGGGACTAATTGCATTGAACCATCCTCCATGTGGATAACAGGAAATGGTTCGCCCCAGTATCTCTGCCTGCTGAACAGCCAATCTCTTATTTTGTAATTAACTGTGCCGTTTCCGATATTTTTAGACTCCAGCCAATCAATAGTTTTTCTTTTTGAATCTTTTACTTCAAGACCGTTAATATCAAGGCCATCACTGTTTGAAGAATGAACCATTTTTCCATTACCAGTCCAGCACTCTTTACCTTCCAGAATTTTATCAACATCGGCTCCTTCTGATTTTGCCTCTTTTTTATCTGGAGAAATAATACATTTTATCTTAATTTTAAACTTGCTGGCAAATTCAAAGTCCCTTGTATCATGACATGGAACTGCCATAATTGCTCCAGTTCCATAGCTGACCATAACATAATCTGCAATCCAAATCGGTATTTTTGTGTTATTAACAGGATTTATAGCATATGTTCCTGTAAATGCCCCGGTTTTATCTTTATTCAGACCTGTTCGTTCCAGTTCACTCATTTTAGCAGCATGCTCTATATAAGCGCTTACTTCATTTTTTTGGCTGTCAATAGTTATCTTATTTACTAAATGATGTTCAGGAGCTAAAACCATATAGGTAGCACCAAAAAGAGTATCAGGTCTGGTAGTATAAACTTCTATTTTTTCAGCGCAGTTTTCTACACTGAAATGTACATTTGCGCCTGTGGATTTGCCTATCCAGTTTCTCTGCATCTCCTTTAAACCTTCAGACCAGTCAAGATCATCCAACCCTTCGAGAAGCTCTTCAGCATATTCTGTTATTTTCAGCATCCACTGCCTCATAGGTTTTCTTACAACATCATGACTACCACGTTCACTTTTGCCGTCTATAACCTCTTCATTAGCAAGAACAGTTCCTAATGCTGGGCACCAATTTACAGGAACTTCATCAATATAAGCCAAACCTTTATTATAAAGCTGAATAAATATCCATTGTGTCCATTTATAGTATTTTTCGTCAGTAGTGTTTACTTCACGATCCCAATCATAACTAAAACCTAAAGATTTAAGCTGTCTTTTAAAATTTTCAATATTTTTTTTCGTTGTTACTGCAGGATGTGTACCTGTTTCAATAGCGTACTGCTCTGCGGGTAATCCAAAAGCATCCCATCCCATAGGATGCAGAACATTAAATCCGTTCATTCTTTTATATCTGCAGATTATATCTGTTGCAGTATAGCTTTCAGGATGACCGACATGCAATCCTGCCCCACTCGGGTACGGAAACATATCCAATGCATAATATTTAGGTTTATCTATACAGTCAGGAGTTTTGAATGTCCTATTCTTTTCCCAGTATTTCTGCCATTTTTTTTCTATATTTTTAAAATCATACTCTTTTTCTGACATAACAACTATTCCAAAATTTAATAAATATTAGTAAGTTAAATAAACGTATACAATACCACAAATATTCTGCTTGTTAACCTTATAACTGAAAATATTATACATAAACTTAAAACTGTTATTTGACAGGAAACTTTTTCTTTAAATAATCTATAACTGCTTTTCTTAGATGCACTTTACTGTTTCTGCCTTTGAGAGCAGCAAGTTTTTTCATTATTGGGAATTTACCTCTGGCTCCAGCCGCATAGTATGACGTTATAGCTAAAGTTATTTTTTTGTTTTTTTTCACTGGAATTCCCCAGGAATTAAATCCCTTGTATTTAGCTTTTTTATTTTTATATCCAATGATTTCATCAACTATACTATTAAACTCTTTAACTGATAAATGAAGAATAATAATACTGTCTTCATATTTAATAGAATTGTATATTGTTTTATATGTAACACTTCCTTTTAAATATTTCCTTGAATAACTTAAATTGTAAATTGCAGCATCAGATTTTGTACACTTTCCCATTATTTCAGCCACAAGTTTGTTAAAGTTAATTTTTCGATTTCCTGGAATAAAGGCAATTTTTTCAGATTTCTTCTCTTTTATTTTATTAAGTTGAACTTCCAGTTTTTTTGATAATAATGAATCAATGTTACATGAACCTACAGGCAGCAGTTCGGAAGTTATTGCTTTAGAATTATTTTTAATATTATACTTAACTGTTGTTTTAGATAAATACTCAGCTTTACTGCCAGGCTGTATATAATAAATATTATTTTTTAATACCTCTCCCGAATATAATTTATGTGTATGCCCTCCAATAATTATATCTATCTCCGGGTAATTTGATGCAATTGCCTTGATTCCCTGCTTATAATCGAACTTATATGAACCATATAAGCCGCTATGTATAGCTAAAACAATTAAATCAGGAGAAGTTTTAATTACTTTGGACAGGACAGTGCTTAAGATTTCATTTGTCTCTTTTATATTGAAAGAATCTTTTTCAGTATGATACATCCAGTGATCTATAAAAGGGAACGTTAATCCAATAACTGCAATTTTTAAACCGTTTTTTATATATATTTTCCAATCATACAGTTTTTTGGGACGTTCGTTTTTAAGTTCTAAATTTGCTGCTAATGAATCTGCGTTAAGATTATTTATTACACCAGTTAAAACTCTAGTCCCGTATTCTAAATCATGATTTCCAGGGACAAAAACTTCATAACTTAAATAATTTAATATTTTTTTTATAATTTCCCCTTTTGACAGTGTTGATTCAATTGAACCATGTAATGTGTCTCCGCAATCAATGATAAGGCATTTATTAATTCCACCTGATATATTAATTTCTTTTTTAAGCAGGGTGGCGAGTTTCAGCAAGCCTCCTTTTTTGCTTAACAGATTTCCATGAATATCACTGGTAGCATAGATTGTTATTTCTCTTGTATTATTTGAGTTAGCATTTAGTTCAGCATTGAAATAAGCAGAAATACAAAGTATTAGTAATAATATATGTATATATTTTTTATGCATACTAAACAGTTTAGCATGTTTTTTAATAATGAATCTTATTGATATCAATATTATTTTATAAAATATTTCTGCTTAAGAATTGAAAAATGAATAATAAGAACAATATTATTCGGTTCTTATTGCAGTCAAATAATCAATTTTTATATATAAGATAACAGGAGTAAATAAAATGTCTCGTCATCCAAGTTTAAAAGGAAGTACAAAAATAATTCAAAAAAGAAATGTACTAAAAAGATTTGAAAGAATTGATCTTCTACAGAAGAAAGAGTTATGGAAAGAAGGCGATAAAGTTTTAGGTCTTCCTAAAACTAAAGTTGAACAGTAAAGTTCAATTCATAACAGTTTCAGATTTACAACCTCACATTTTAGTGAGGTTTTTTTTGTAATAAATTTTTAACAATAAACAACGGTCCTCTCGGCAACATCCATTTTATAAACTTTTTATAAGAACTGCCAGGAAGAGATAAATTCAGAAATTCTTCTACTATTTCATCGTTTTTTGTAAATATATCAAAACACACTCCAGGCACTGCATGCATAATTCTAGACAAAATTAATGAATAATGCAGATTACTGCCAAATTCTGAATTTATTATTGAATAATAATTATTTAGCTTATTTTTGTTATTTGTTTTCAAAATGTCCGATATAATATCAGAAGCAATTTGACCTGATTTTATTGCATAGGCAATACCTTCTCCAGTAAAAGTATCAATAAATCCTCCCGCATCGCCTACTAAAATAACTTTTGAGGAAATTAAAGTGCGTTTTATACCTCCTGCAGGAATTAAATGCCCATTAAACTTATAATTACCTTTAAAATTTCTCTGACTCAAAAATTCTGATAATATTTTCTTGGGATGTTTAATATCTTTTGCAATTCCGCCAATTCCCACAGAGAAAAAATTATCATGCGGGAAAACCCAGCCATATCCCAAGTTTGCAATTCCAAAATGAATTTCTATTGCATCTTTTATATACTTATTTATATTTTTATTGCTATCTTCAATTTCAGTTACAACACAAATTCCATATTCGTTTTTCTTATCTCTTTTGCGAACTTTATATTTTAGATTCCCGACAGCTCCTTCTGCTATAATTAAATATTTAGAAATATACTTATCTTTATCGGTTATAACTTCGATCCTCTCAGATTTTTCTATGTAATTAATTACTTTTTCTTCCTGCTTAACTGTAATTCCAGTTTTTAATGCTTCATCAAGCAAATAATTATCAAATACACTTCTAGTAGTTAAAGATGCTAAGCAATGATCTTTATATTTTTCAATAATATTATCTTTATAATATATTTTTGTCCCTAAAATATTTCTATTAAACACTTTATCAGGTAGTTTAAAATCCAAATATGATTTAGCACGCTCTGAAATAGCTCCTCCACACGGCTTATATCGTGGAAATTTTTCTTTTTCAATTACTAAAGTGTTCAATCCTAATTTACCGGCTCTCCTTGCTGCTGAAGAACCTGACGGCCCTGCTCCGATTATAATTAAATCATACATAATAAATAAAAATTTGTAATAAAAATTAGCACTGTTGTTCATTATATTAGACTGGTTTATCTTATGCAATTACAAATAATTATTTGTAAAGCTAGATCATATAAATATAATTTCTTTATCGTTATTAACTTTTAGGAAATTTTGATTATGAAAACTATATCTGTTAAACAAATGCAGGAATTGGACAGACTTTCAATTGAAGAAGCAGGCATTAAAGGGCAAATATTAATGGAAAGATCCGGAATAGGAGCCGGAGTAAAAATATTAAAATTTATTAAAAGATATAATAGTAAACATATAAAAAGATTTATTCTATTAGCAGGTAAAGGCAATAATGGCGGCGATGCATATGTCATTGCGGACTTTTTATCAAAAAATACTGATAAAGAGATAATAATTTACAGCATATGCAATTTATCAGAACTCAAAGGGGATGCAAAATATCATTCTCAAATAATTCCCGAAAGTGTCAAAGTAAGAGTTAAAGAATACCTAAGCGATAATGTTTTTACAAAAGGAGATATTCTTATAGATGCACTTCTCGGTACTGGATTTAACGGCCGCTTGAGAGAACCTTATAATAATTGGATTAACATAATAAATAAATCTGGCTGTCCAGTTATATCTATTGATATTCCCTCAGGGCTTAACGGAAATACAGGAGAAGTTCTGGATGAAGCTGTAATTGCAGATTATACCATTACAATGTGCCTTCCTAAATATGGTTTACTGATTAATAACGGCCCCCATCACTGCGGATTGATTGACGCTGTTGAAATTGGGACACCGCAGTACTATATCGATAGAACTAATAGTAGTTTATCTTTTTTCACTGAATCAGATGCCTATAAATTAATTGACAGGCTTCCGGCCAACTGTCATAAAAAAACATTTGGAAGCGTATTGGTAATAGGGGGGAGCAAATTATACCCTGGTGCTCCTTTTCTGGCGGGAACAGCTGCCCTGAAATCCGGCGCCGGTCTTGTAACTATTGCAATTCCGCAATCGATTGATACTGTCTCCAATTACGAGCATTCTTTAATTTTGAGAAAAATATATGATGATGGCAAAGGGGTTTTCTCTGCATCGTCGATAGATGAGTTAAAAGAATTGATTAATCAACACGATACTATAATTTTAGGACCAGGTATTTCAACAAATAAAGAATGTGCAGATGTTATTAAAGAGGTCCTTAACATTGATAAAAAAATAATTATCGATGCAGATGCTCTAAATTTCATTTCCAAAAACCTGAATATCATTAGTAAAAATGATAAATATATTTACACACCTCACCCTGGCGAAGCAAAAAGAATCATAGACGGATTGAATATTGACAAAAAATCTATCCTCTGCAGAATTAATCAGTGTGAACAATTATCAAAAAAATTAAATGGAACTGTAATACTTAAAGGCAACAAAACAGTTATATCAAAAGATAATAATATTACATCAATAAACGGTTCCGGCTGTCAGGCTCTTGCTACTGCCGGAAGCGGAGATGTTTTAACTGGTATTTTAGCCGCTAATTATGCAATGATAAGTAACTCTTTTGAAGCATCATGTTTATCTGTTTTTATTCATGGCAAAGCAGGAGAAATAGGTCAAATCAAAAATGGTTCCAGGGGGCTTACATCAGATAATTTAATTAATTATATACCTGAAGCTTTAAAAGAAATTTCACCGTTTGCTTAATTTAATAAATTTATTTTCGATTTATTTTAGCTTTTATAGCTCTGTATTTTCTTATTAAAGCTGTAATTAGAACTAAAATTATTATAGCAAGAACAATCCATAGGTCAGCTTTTTTATTCCCGGTAATATTATGTTCTATAAAATTACCGAGAGAATATCCTAAAACAGCTAGAAAGACTGTTGTTATGGCAACACTTACAGCATCGTAGATTAAAAATTTCAGTTTATCATATTTTAAAATTCCTATTATTACAGGAGCCATTATCCTGCATCCTGGGAAAAAACGAAAAAGAAGAATTACCATAAATGGGTGCCTTGAAAACATTTTACTTATTTTTGCCACTTTTGTTTCTTTACCGGATTTATTAAATATTTTTATATGTCCTTTAAAGAAAGTAATTCCTATATAAAAAAAAAGTTGATTAGCTAAAAATGTACCTATAAATGAAGCAATTATTACTGTTGAAATTGATAACTCTCCATGGTGGGCAATAATACCAGCAATAAAAACAACAACTTTACCTTCTATAGCTACACCTAAAACAATAGCTATATAACCATATGTGCTGATAATTGCGCTTATATCTGTCATAAAAAAATAATTCTAAACTAATGAATGAATAAAGATAAAATAAAAATTACAACCATTGCAGCACTTCCTTCAAGCAAAGTCGCTATTGAAAAAACCCTGTACGACAGGGAAGCCTCCATATTCGAAAATTGAGTTACAACCCAGAAATAAGAATCATTTGCATGAGAAAAAGTCATAGCTCCTGCTCCTATAGCAGCAACAACCAATATTGGGCTTAAACCTAAGGTAGCAATTAAAGGGCTCATAATTGATGCAGCAGTTAGTAATGCAACAGTAGAAGATCCCTGTGCTGTTTTTAAAGCTGCTGCAATTATAAATGGTAAAAATATTCCGATATTCCATGTTGATAATGTAGTACCAAGAAAATCTCCGATTGGAGAAGCTTTCAAAATTTGCCCAAAAGCCCCTCCTGCTCCTGTTATGGCAATTATTAAAGCTGCGCGTTTTACTCCTTCAGTAAACCACTCATTTACAGCTGTTTTTAGCAATTTTTTCTTAACTAAAGTAAGTGAGACAAAAACACCTACAATTAATGCATTACCAGGATCACCAAAAAAATTCAATATTTTTACATATTCTCCTCTAGGTAAGAGGTGTAATTTAGGATTAGTTAATGAAGATGCCAGTATTAGCAAAATGGGGATAAAAATTGGTAAAAAAGATTTAAAAGGCGATGGTAATGTTCCAATTTTTTCTTTAGCTTCAATATCTTTATCGTCTATATTTGGTTCAACATAATATTTTTTTGCAAAAAATGTTGCCCACAAAAAACCTGTAAGCATAGCAAAAATAGCAATAAAACCACCAATCAATATAAGTTCACCAACATTAGCTCCAATTATTTGTGCTGCAGCTATAGGTCCAGTTGCTGGAGGTATTAAACAATGACTTGCAAAAAGTCCTGTTGCAAGAGAAACTGACGTTACTGTAATAGATAGCTTTGATTTTTTAGCTAATGATTTATTAATAGAATTTAAAATTACGAAACCTGAATCGCAAAAAACAGCTATTGAAGTTATGTATCCGGCAATGCTAAGAGCCAGGTTAGGAAATTTTTTACTCACTAATTTCAATATAAAATTAGTCATTGAATACGCAGCACCTGTTTTTTCCAAAATTGTTCCCATTATTGTCCCGGCAATAATAACAATTCCAATATATCCAAGCGTATTTCCAAATCCTTTATGAATATTATTTATAACTGATTCAAATGGCATCCTAACCATTGCTGCATAAAGTATGCATGCTAATATTAAAACAATAAAGGCATTCATTTTTATTTTAGCAGTAAGAAAAATGATAAAAACAACAGAAATTAATAAGGCAATTAATGACAATGCTCCGGGTGACATACTATACTCCTTTATTAAAATATTGCCTAGGCTCACATCCTAAAACATTATACTCATAAAGTTGACGTTAGGTAAAGAAGGAAATTAAAAATATAATAAAAAAAACCACACTAAAAAGTGTGGTTTTATAAATTCAAATTATAAACAGGTATTATTTGCTTTCAAACATTTCACGAATACGTTTACCTGTTGTTTCAAGAAGATGTTCTCCCAAAGCTTTACGTTTAGCCAGTAAATTAGGAGCTCCATTCTTACTTTCTTCCAGCCATTTTTTGGCAAACTCACCACTCTCAATACGTTTGAGTGATTCTTTCATGCGTTCTTTAACATCTTTAGTAATAATCCTTGGACCATTATCATATTCGCCCCATTCTGCTGTATTTGATATAACTGCATTCATTTTCTGAATGCCGCCTTCATAAATAAGGTCAACAATAAGTTTCAGTTCATGTACGCATTCAAAATAGGCCATCTCTGGAGGATAACCTGCTTCTGTCAATACCTCAAAACCTGCAATCATTAAATCAACACAACCGCCACAGAGAACATTCTGTTCTCCAAACAGGTCTTCATAAGTTTCCTGTTCAAATGTACACTCAAGACACCCTGCACGTGTAAATCCCATAGCTTTGGCCATTGCAAGAGCTATAGCATTAGCTTTTCCGCTTGGATTCTGATTTACTGCAATTAAACCAGGTACGCCAAAACCTGCTAAGAAAGCTTTTCTTTCTTCAGTGGCAGGACTTTTTGGAGCTACCATAATAACATCTATATCAGCAGGTGGTACAATCTGTTTATAGATAATATTAAAACCGTGAGAACATGAAAGAACTTTACCGGCTTTCATATGAGGAGCTATTTCTTTTTCATAAACAGGACCATGAAATTCATCTGGGAGAAGAATATGAATAATATCAGCTTTTTCTGCTGCGGATGCAATATCCATTACTTCAAAGCCTTCATTTGCAGCTAAATCATAAGAAGCATCTTTAATTGAACCGATAATTACATTCACTCCGGAATCGCGCATACAAAGTGCCTGGGCTGAACCCTGACTTCCATAACCTATTACTGCTACTGTTTTTCCATTCAATACTGACATGTCAGCATCGTTATCATGTAATATTTTTACCATTTTTCTGTCTCCAAATTAGTTTTAATTTGATTTGTTCCTGCATCTAACTATAGATTTTGCTATTAAAGTTATAAGAATATTCATAAAATACTATTAAATTCCAAAACTTTTAAATAAAAATTATGAACTCTTTACTATTTATGCTAAATTATCTGTTTTGATAAATATGGGCTTCCAAAATAATGTAATTAATAGGAGAAAAAGAAATGTCAGAAAAAATTTTCAATAAAGTAGCTCCAGGAGTTCTATCAGGTAAAGATGTTCAAGAGGTATTCAGAATAGCAAAGCAGGAAGGATTTGCCATACCTGCAGTTAACTGTGTAGGAACTGACTCAATCAATGCAGTACTTGAATCTGCAAAAAATAACAACTCACCTGTAATTATTCAGTTTTCAAACGGCGGAGGAAGCTTTCTTGCAGGAAAAGGAGCCGGTAAAGAAGCTGGTTCTCCTGATATACTCGGATCAATATCAGGTGCAAAACATGTTCATTTAATAGCTGAAGCTTATGGTGTTCCTGTAATTCTTCATACAGACCACTGTGCTAAAAAACTTTTACCATGGGTCGATGGATTAATTACTGCAGGTGAAAAACATTTCAAAAAATATGGAAAACCTCTTTTCAGCTCACATATGCTTGACCTTTCAGAAGAATCACTGGAAGAAAATATAAGCATTTCCGAAAAATATCTTGAAAGAATGAGCAAAATCGGAATGACTCTGGAAATCGAATTAGGATGTACTGGCGGAGAAGAAGACGGAGTTGATAACTCACATCTTGACAGTTCAGCACTTTATACACAGCCCGAAGATGTAGCATTAGCTTACGAAAGATTAAATAAAATTAGCCCTAATTTTACAATTGCTGCATCTTTTGGTAATGTTCATGGGGTTTATAAGCCTGGAAACGTTGTATTAACTCCTAAAATTCTTGATAATTCACAAAAATATATTGAGAAGAAATTCAACACTGAAAAAAATCCTGTTAACTTTGTTTTCCATGGAGGTTCAGGTTCTGAGTTGGAAAAGATCAAAGAAGCCGTTTCATATGGTGTGATCAAAATGAATATTGACACAGACACCCAATGGGGTACCTGGATTGGTGTAATGAATTATTACAAAAAAAATGAAGCCTATATGCAGGGACAAATAGGAAACCCTGAAGGCGCAGACAAACCTAATAAAAAATATTATGATCCAAGAAAGTGGTTAAGAGCTGGTCAGGAAACCATGATTGCCAGACTGAAAGAAGCTTTTGAAGATTTGAATTGCATCAATAGAAATTAAAATATCATTTAATACTTTTCTTATAAGGAGCCTGAATTGGCTCCTTTTTTGTTATCTTGAGCTTAAAGTCATCAAATTATTTATTCCAAATAAATTTATCATTTGTCGATTGATCATGTATCCAAAAGTAAATTATTCAACCTCATTGAGGAGTCCAACAAGCAAAGGCGTGAAGGATTTTGTAAGTATGGGTATCAAGTTATATATTCTTCAACTTACAGTAAACAGCAGTAATGCACATCAAAGCAGAGTTTTTTATAAAAACCATTAATGCTCAGGATATTGATTAATTTTGAGTACAATACTGTCCAAAATATCGTTAAGTCTTTTCTGAGATGAATTTAATTCATCCATAGAATCACACATGTATTTGATTGAATTATATGTATCATCAATTTTTTCATTGGTATTATATATATCGTTTTTCATAACCTGCTCCATAATTAAATTTACAAAGACAGTAAATTAAAGAGTTAATACTGCTTTTCAAAAAAATCTCGAAGACATTACAAGATGTTACAAATAAGTGATTTTTAACGTAACAAAGTGATTAAAGAAAAAAGAAAAAAAAGAGTCATATAAGACTCTTTTCATATTTTATATTATATAAGAGTAATTTACATACCGCCATTTGATAATACTTTTTGAAGCTCTGCCTGAAACTCCTGTATATCACTCTCAGTAGGTTCACCTTCTGATTTATCTAAGGCTAATCTACCCATTTGATCCAATATCCATTCAGCTTTTGCGCCTGAAGCAAATTTCACTGATCCATTAGCTACTGAACCAGGACGTGTGAGTTTACTTACTTCAACAACGGTAGAGCTTGGAGCATCATCTGCATTTTCACTTTTTTCAGCAGCTTTGGTTTTTTCTTCTTCAGCTTTTTTTGCTGCCTTAGCTGCTTTAATATCTGCCTTCTGCTTTGACCAGTCAATTGACTCCAGTTCTGAAGCCAGCAGTCTCAAGTCAAAAAAAGTCATTTTAACTTCATGCTCATTCTGAAGTTTTTTTTGTATATCTGAAAGAGAAATTCCTTCATTTAAAAGTTCGCTTACTAAAATTTTAATTTCGTCTTTATTCACACACAAACCTCTTAAATTATGTATTATTCTGCATATTAAAAATATCATAAAAAAACAGGGTAATATACCCTGTTTTAAGAATTAATAACAAATAAGATACAGGAATTATGTGATTTTATCCAATAATCCAGAGTTTATTATTATTCTTCGGTTGAATATTTCCTGTAGAATATTGAATATTCAAAAAAATCAGATATCCTGAGTATCTGTTAATCTAACAAAAAAGAAGCCTGTAAAAAAGTTTGCAATTGCTACAGGATGAACGCTTATACCGACATCTACAATCCATCCCGCTTTTATACCTATTCTCCAAAAGTCAACAATACCGTTTACATAAGGTTTTTTACAAGGACATGGTGTTATTCTATTGGAGTCATCAAGATTTACATAAGGTTTTACTGTGCCAAATGTGTAATCAACCATCTGCTGTTCATTATTTAAACATGCAAAAGAAGCATTATATCCGCTGGAATACCCTCCCCCATACTGACGATTATATCCACTTTCTATAAAATACCTGTCTCCGTAACTACCCCCGAATTGAAACCATTTTGTTAAAGTTAACTCCAAACTGGCTTCCGGTCCAAGACCTCCCTCTAAACTTATAATGTCAGTTAAATCTATCAATCTATTTGGAATATAAAACAGGACAGTGTGCCAGAAATCATCATTTTTCCTCTTTTCAACAATATTTTTCTGTTCTGTTTCAACTTTTTTCTCTTTCATCTCTTTCTCTATTTTTTTTCTAATCTTCATTTCAAGACTAGTTTCTTTAAGAGTACTGTTAAGAATCTGCTGTTGAGATTTTTTATTATTTATATCTTTATCATCGGCAAAAGAATTAAAAGAAATAATACTGCAAAATGCTACTGCAAGTATGGCTGTCAATATTTTTATACCTCTTAACACTATATCCTCCTGAACATTTTGTTTAGTTTTATAAAATTTGCACTGAATAAATCCTACAGAATAATTTTATCATCTAAATTATTAACGAATTATAGTTAATTTTATAAAATTGCCGTTATATTAATAAAAACTTTAACCATGATTATATCCATATTTAAATAATAGTAAATATGGTTTAACTACAAATTTAAATTTGTATAAAAATATTATCTGAGGAGTAAAATTATGCTCAAAGCGTTGGAAAAAAGTTCTAATTTAAAAAAAAGAAGAGGTCCCCTGCTGCTATGCATTATGGATGGTGTAGGATTTGGAAAATATAAAGACGGCGATGCTTTTTTAAATGGATATACTCCAAATTTGGATAATATGTTAAAAAATTGTCCAAATACAAAACTAAAAGCTCATGGTACTGCAGTTGGATTGCCAAGTGATGATGATATGGGAAACAGCGAAGTTGGTCATAATGCAATCGGCTGCGGCAGAGTTTTTGCACAAGGTGCAAAACTCGTTAATGAAGCAATTAAAACAGGTAGAATGTTTAACGGTAATGTCTGGAAAGAGGTAACACGTAACTGCAACTCAAAAGAGTCTACTCTTCATTTTTTAGGTTTGTTTTCAGACGGCAATGTGCATAGCAATATTAATCACCTAAAAGCTATGATGGAAAAAGCAGTATCTGAAGGAATAAAAACAATAAGAGTTCATATTCTACTGGATGGCAGAGATGTACCTGAAACTTCAGCTCTAAAATACGTTGAACCTTTTGAAAAATATATTGATGAAATTAAACGTGACTGTGACATCAAGATAGCTTCAGGCGGTGGAAGGATGCAGATAACAATGGATCGTTATGGAGCTGACTGGTCAATGGTTAAAAGAGGCTGGGCAACTCATGTTCACGGTGATGCCAGAAAATTTAGTTCTGCAGCTGAAGCAATTACAACATTAAGAAAAGAAACGGGAGCAATTGACCAGGACTTACCTCCTTTTGTTATTGCAGATGATAACGGAAATCCAATCGGCAAAATGAAAGACAATGACTCAGTCATATTTTTTAACTTCAGAGGTGACAGAGCCCTTGAAATAACTGCAGCGTTTGAAGAATACGATTTTGATAAATTTGACCGTTCACCTCGTCCTGATGTCCTTTATGCAGGCATGATGGAATATGACGGTGACCTGAAAGTTCCTAAAAAATACCTGGTCAATCCCACGACTATAGACAAAACCATAGGAGAATACGTTTCTGCCACAGGATTAAAATCTATGGCAATAAGTGAAACTCAGAAATATGGTCATGTTACTTATTTTTTCAATGGTAATAAAACCGGTAAATTCAGCAAGGAGCTTGAAACATATGTTGAAATAACTTCAGACATAATTCCATTTGAACAGAGACCTTGGATGAAATGCGCAGAAATAACTGATAAAGTTATTGAAGCAATTGAAAGCGATAAATATGACTTTATAAGACTTAATTATCCAAATGGGGATATGGTTGGGCATACAGGCATTTATCAATCAACTATTATTGCTATTGAATCTGTAGATATGTGTATAAAAAGATTAGCTGAAGCCATTAAAAAAGCTGGAGGCATAATGATTATTACAGCTGATCATGGAAATTGTGATGATATGTATCAGCATAATAAAAAAACCGGTAAAATAACAGTTGACACGGATACTGGAAAAGCGGAAGCAAAAACAAGCCATTCACTAAATCCTGTCCCTGGAATAATCTACGATCCTGAATATCAAGGAGAATATAGTAAAGAACTGGTAGACGATTTAGGTATAAGTTCACTAACAGCTACATGTGTTGAGCTATTAGGTTATAAAGCTCCGGAAAATTATGATAAAAGTATCATAAAATTTAACTAAGAAATAACAAATTTAAAAAGTGTAAAATTAATTAATTAATTTTACACTTTTTTTTTGCAACAAATCCACTTATTGATGCTATATGTTATTCGATAATTCTGTACATTCCAGTATGTAATCTTTATCACTGTATGTAATTTTACTAACTTTGGTATTTAACCATTTTACTCTGTCATTTCTACAAATTAGTCTCCATTTGAACGAAGTAGTTTTGAATCCTTTTTCTATATACTGATACTTAGCTAAATCATCAGGATGACATAAATCCAATAATGTTACATTTTTATTTTTTTTATAAGATTTAACATGTTTTAAATCAGTAATGTTTTCTAAAATTTTATTACTAGAGCTAACAAGCTCTTTATTGTTATCATCTAATATTCGAATATATAACCCCAATGACTCTAAACTTTTTATTAATAACTCTAATTTTAACTTAATTTTTTTCTCATCCGTTACATCATGGGATACAGCCACTACATATATTTTCCCTGAATAATTTATATATGAATCAAAAGTTTCAAGCCATCTTATATCTCCATCTGATCTTATAATTCTAAAAACTTTTTTCCTTGTGTAAGGCCAGGTAACAATATTTTCTACGTGAGAATGAATATGTCTATCATCAGGATGAGTCAAAGTATTTACATAAAATTCATTTCTTCCATTTTTGGCAAATACTCTATCAATAGAGTAACCTGAAATATTTTCAAAAATTTCTTTGCTAAAGAAAATAAATTTTTTTAATTTATAGTCGTAGATGGAGAAAATATGTGCAGTTGAATTCATCGATGCCTCAAGTAATTCTCGCCATTTTTCAGCTTCTTTTCTATCGCTGATATCTAAAAAAGTTCCAATTATTCCAATGATTTTATGTTCTCTGTTTAAAACAGGTATTTTTGAATATAATCCCCATTTTTTTTTCCTCGAACCAGGGATATAATCCTCAATATTAAGAACAGCATTACCTGAGCTTAATACTTCTTCATCCTGAAGTTGATTGAAGTTTGCTTCTTTTATTGAGAAAAAATCTTTATCTTTTTTCCCTTCTGCATTATATGAAATTGGCAATGAAATATTTTTTAAAAACTCTTTATTAGTGACAAGATATTTTGAATTTATATCTTTAATATAAATAATAGACTTCATGGAATCTAGCAGAGATGTAATGAGAACAACAGCTCTATTCAGTTTAAAATCAAGATTTTTTATTGTCATCAGAACTTTTTCAATATCATTATGATATTTATCATCTTCAAGCTTTAATGATAGCCATGATTGAACAGTATCCATTATGCTCTGCCTGGAAACCGGAACTGTATCATGCAATTCTGAAATTTCACTTACCGGTATAAGCAGTACTTGAGCTAATTTTCTGATATTTGTTTCAGTGGGATTTAGTAAACCTTTTTGCCACTTCCATAAAGCCGCCCTTGTTACCCCAATTAAGTTACAAAAACCAATTACGGATAATCCTTTCTGTTTTCTCAAAAGTTCGATTTTTACCCAATCTATATCCATTTAATCTACTTTTACGTATATTAATATATACATTAATATTGACTTACCATTTATTATAGGTGAATAAATAGTTTTTCCAATAAATACCGTCATCTTTATTAAAGTAAATAACAAACAAATTGATTTTTCATTTTGAAGCTGTTAAAAATACAATGGAGGTGAGTTATGAAGAATAAAAAAATTGGTACTATTGGTTTAGGAAGAATGGGTGGAGGAATTGCCAAAAACTTAATAAAAAAAGGCTTTGATGTTACCGGATTTGATTTAAATCCATCGGCTATGGATAAATTTATTGCCATAGGTGGAAAAAAAGCAGATAATATTGATAATATTATCAATGATTGCGATATTATAATGACATGCCTGGAAGGTAAAACTTATATATATGTTGCAGAAAAAATTCTTCTTCCAAAAGCAAATAAAGGGCAAGTTTTTATAGATAACAGTACTGTTCCTTGCCCTAAAACCAGAGAAATTGGTCAGGCATTTATACAAAAAGATTGCTCCTATCTCGATGCTCCTGTCAGTGGCTTCTCTACAGGAGCAGATGCAGGAACTTTAAGAATATTTATTGGAGGAGCTCCTGAAGATGTAAAAGAAAACTTGTCAATTTTTGAAGCTGTAGGAAATCCTGAAAAAATAGTCCACTGCGGTTCGATAGGAATGGGACAGGCTGCTAAAGTTGTACAACAGCTAACAACCCGCTTTACAGATGTTGCAAGAATGGAAGTCATGACTTTTGGTTTAAGGTCAGGCCTTGAGTTAGATATATTAATGAAAGCACTTGATGTTAATTCTAATTCTGATGATCCATATTCCAAACTATGCAGTAAAATTCAAAATAATAATACAAAGGAATTATCAGGAATTATTTCAGAGTGGCCATATTATATTGAAGAAATTAAATCAAAAGGTTTCCGCATGCCGATGCTCGAATCTATGTATGAATTTTGCAAAGATGCGGAAAAAAGGTGAGTAGACCCAGTAGGCAGAGCTGTTCCATCAATATGGGATACCTTAATTAACTATAAAAGAAAATAAATGGTAATAAAATTAATGGAGGGCAAAATGAGAAAGTTTCACCACATTGGAATTCCAACTGAAAATATAGAGTATAAAAATGTATATTATAAAAAAATAAAAGGTTATGCAACACCTTTCAAGGACTCAGAATATGGTGTTGAGTGGGTAAAATTTCTAAAAGAATCTCATCTGCCAGACTTAGTAAAAAATAAAGTCCATATTGCTTTTGAAATTGACAGTTTTGAAGAAGAGCTTAAAGGGAAAAAAATACTTGTCCAACCTTATGACACAGGAGAAGGATTTGCACATGCTTTCATTGAACATTTCGGAATTGCTGTTGAATTAATGCTCTTCACTGATAACAAATAATTTTTGTTATTGTAAACAGATGAATAAAAAAAAGAGCTGTTTTTCGGCAGCTCTTCATTAATCAGTAAAACTATTTTTTGTTAATATACTCATCTTCCCAGATTGGTCCTATGGCCTTCTCTAAATCTTCACCATGTTTTATCATGCCTGATTTATAAGTTTCATCCTCAAGAGCTTCTCTGGCAGGCTCATCAATTGGTTTCGGTTTGTACTTATCAATCAAAGGTCTCAAATCTTTATAATGATCTTTGCATATGCATGGAGTAATCCAGTTTCCAATTTCATCTTTTTCGCGTCTAACTCCATATTTATCCTGCCAGTCACGAATAGCTTTAAAATATGGTGCCTGTAAAACATCATTAAGGTCTTTACCTTCTTTAAAAACATCATGAATATTAACCGGTGAATATGGATTAAAAGCACATGGAGTTATATTTCCATTCCAGTCTATATATAGGAAACCACCATAACGCCCGGCTGAAATACAGCCTTCTACACAGGTACCCCCATTCCAGAAATCAGTAATAAAATATTCTTTTTCTTTAATTAATCTCTGTATATTACGTAGAAGTTTAATACGTTGTTCAGTAGTAACTAAAAGATCTAAAGTATGTGATCTACCAATCGGCATATATTGAAAAACCCATCCATAGGCTGCACCCATTGTATTAAAATAGTAATCATAGATTTCATCGTTGCAAAGCATTTCTGCATTTTCTCTCGTGGCAGTTACTGAAATACCAAAACCGACTCCATTATCTCTAAGAAGTTTCATGGCATTCATTATTTTGGCATATGTACCTTTTCCTCTTCGGCCATCTGTTTCTTTTTCATAACCTTCAATAGAAATTGCTGGGCTTACGTTACCTAGTTCGTTCATTCTTTTTATAGTTTTTTCATTAATCAGAGTACCATTCGTATAGAACATAAATAACTGATCTGAATGCTTTTCAGCTAAATCAAATAAATCTTTACCCTGACTTCTCCAAACAAGAGGTTCGCCTCCTGTGATAACAGTAAAATAAGACCCCCAAAGATTTTTCTTTTGGGTTAAAATTTTATCCATTGTATCCCATGAAAGCTTTTCACAAGCTGCATCATCACTGTTGGCATAGCATCCTGTGCATTTAAGATTACAGAATTTTCCTATCCCTATTGTTAAAAAGCCAGGAGGATACTCACCATGCTCTTTTCTGTACTGTTCAATTTTGGGAAGCCTGTTAAGAAATATGTCAATGAACATATTAAGTCTTTTTCTTTTAACATGCATTGTAGGCGCATTAAAAATTGTTTTCATTGTCATATTGAAAATAGCGTACATTAGAGCATGTTTATCCTGCTGAATCCTCAGAGGAAATTCTTTTCTTGTTTTAAGCTGTTTATCCATCAGCTTTCTAAAAAGTTTAAAGAAAATAACTCTACATGGAGGGATTAATAATATCTCTCTTGTTAACCATCCTGGGATATATGATAATATACGAATAAAAAAGTACAATATTCCCATTGGATCGGATCTATCTACTCTTTCATACTCTGAGCTGCTTCTGTTCATAAGCCTCTAAAATACCCTTTCCTTATATTTTATAATATTAAATTAAT